>DASZQC010000366.1:0-3846 GCA_035549815.1 Dongiaceae bacterium | reverse complement strand
GATGACGGGCCTTGGCGCCCGGCGATGATCGAAAAGTCGATGGACAGCTCCGCTTACACCTGGAAAATCTGGTCGATGGACTGGGCCGACGCCAGCACGGGCGACCACACAATCACCTCGCGCGCGATCGCCAAGTCAGGCGAGATGCAGCCGGCGATGGACGATCCCATGATCGCCAACAAGCGCACCTACTGGGAAAGCAACGGCTACGTGACGCGGCACGTGCGCGTGGCGTGATGGACGCCGTTAGCGCGCCTGCTCCGTGACCGGCGTCCCTGCCGGCGCCGGCCTCTTCTTCACGCTGATCAGCAACACACCGCTCAACACGAGCGCGGCGCCGACCAGTTGCTCCCAGCCGATCGGCTCGCCCAGCCAGTACCAGGCCATGACGATGGTGGCGATGGGGCCGACGGCGCCGATGATGGCGACCTTGGGCGCGCCGATCGCCTTGATGGCCCAGGCGGTCATGATCACCGGCAGCACGGTGGCGACGATCGCCATGGCGAGGCTGTACCAATAGACCTGTGCCGGCAGATCGAGCGCGGAAATGGGGCGCGTCAGGAAGAACTGGATCAGGCAGCAGATCGCCGCCACGACCGTCGCATAGGCGCCGAAGCGCAGCGCGCCGATGCGGCCCACCATCTCGCCGATGCCGACAATGTAGATTGCGTAGGTGATGGTGCAGGCGAAGATGAGGCCGCCGCCGATCAGCAGGTTCGTCGCGTCGCCGGTATGCTCCAGGTCCTTCACCACCGAGATCGAGATGCCCACGTAGGACAAGATCAGAGCCCCTATCCCACGACTGCCGATCGGCTTTTTCAGGAACGCCCAGGAGATCAGCGCGACGATGGTCGGATAGAGGAACAGGATCAGCCGCTCCAGCGAGGCGGTGATGTATTGCAGCCCCATGAAGTCGAGCAGGCTCGACAGGTAATAGCCCATGAAGCCCAGCAGGATGACGTTCTTCCAGTCGGCGCGGGTCAGCGGCCGGGCGCCGTCGCGGGTCGAATACCAGCCGGCGACGAGCAGGAAGGGCAGGGCCATGATCATGCGCAGGGCCAGGGCGGAGATCGCGTCGGCACCGTAGACATAGGTCAGCTTGACGAAGATCGCCTTGGTCGAGAAACACACGGCGGCGAGGAAGGCGATGATCGCGCCGGCGGAAATCCACATCTGGCGGGCTTTTTCGGCGGTGTTAAGGGGCGCGATGGGCGTTCCGGCCGACCGCACGGGCATCATGCTGTCCCGTCGGCGGCGCGTCGAGACGCCGCGTTCGCATATCTGCCATGCCGCCGGGCCGGCGGCTTCTTTCCGACACCGCCGCCAAAGCGGCGTCGCTTACCCCGCTTTCGACGGGGGCTGGAACTCAGCCGCGGCTCAGCCGGCCCGCTTAACCCACTGCGGTCAGGCGTTCCGGCGTCGGCATCTCTGCGCCCCACATCTTTTCCAGGGCGTAGAACGTGCGCACTTCGGGGCGGAACAGATGCACCACCACGTCGCCGCCATCCAGCAGCACCCAGTCGCCGGTATTGGCGCCCTCGACCGAGATCTTCTTGACCCCGGCCTTGGTCAGCTTCTGGTCCAAATGCGTGGCCATGGCCGCCAATTGCCGGGAGTTGCGCCCGGTGGCGATCACCATGAAGTCAGCGATGGTGGATTTGCCTCGAAGGTCGATGGCGACGATGTCTTCGGCCTTATCGTCGTCCAGGGAAGTCTCCACGATCTTCAGAAGATCGGGGGCCTTGTCTGCAGCCGGCTTTGCCGCTGCCTTACGCGTGCGAGGAATGGGAGCAACCTCCTTACCCGGCGGCATCGGCAAGACCGCCGGCCTGTTGGCCTAGAAACCCGATTTGGACTTGCCCGCCCGCTTGCGGGCCCGCTCGGCCCGGATCGCCGTTGCCGAGATCGGATTCAGCCGATGATGCACAAACACCCAAGCCGGTGCCGGGGTTGCCGCGAGCATCTTGAGCGTCGCTTCACGACGCCGCGACCTCCGGAAACGCCGGGCCGCCAAGGCCGTCAATGCCTTAACAGTATAGGTAGGACGGTCGAAAACCGCAATTGGCGTGAGATGAAAGATTTTTTGCCAATCCCGCCAGGACGATATCTGGGCCAGGTTGTCGGCCCCCATCAGCCAGACGAAGCGGCATGACGGAAATCGCGTCAACAGGGCCTTCAGCGTATCGGCGGTAAACCGCGTGCCTAAGCGGGATTCGATGTCGGTCACCCGGATTCTGGGATGCCGCGCCATGGCCCGGGCGCTGGCCAGGCGTTCGGCGAAGGGCGCCATGCCGGCCACCGGCTTTAACGGATTCTGCGGCGAAACCATCCACCAGATCTCGTCCAGGCCCAGGTATTTGAGCGCCGCGAGGCTGATGTCGCGATGGCCCTGATGCGCCGGGTTGAACGACCCGCCCAGCAATCCGATGCGCCGCAGGGACCCCATGTCGAAGCTGACGGCCGTTACTGAGCTGGAGGGAAAACGCCACCGCCAACACCGAACACGTCATCCCAAGGCTTGGCCTTGGGATCCACGAGTTTCGAAGGGCGAGAGCGAGTTGTCGGAAGCCAACTCGTGGATGCCAGGGCCAAGCCCTGGCATGACAGAGTGGGGACTGAGGCCGGAGCCTCCATCAAGGCCGCACCTGGCCGGTGCCGCGGACCTGGTATTTGTAGCTGGTGAGCTGCTCGCAGCCGACGGGCCCTCGCGCATGCAGCTTGCCGGTGGAGATGCCGATCTCCGCGCCCATGCCGAACTCGCCGCCGTCGGCGAATTGGGTGGAGGCGTTCCACAGCACGATGCCGGCGTCGATTTCGTTGAGGAAACGCTCGGCGATGTCCTTGTTCTCGGTGACGATCGCCTCGGTGTGCTTGGAGCCGTGGGCGCGGATATGCGCCAGCGCGCCATCGATGCCGTCGACCACGCGGGCGGCGATGATGGAATCGAGAAATTCGGTGTTCCAGTCGGCCTCGGTCGCCGGCTTCACGCGGCTGTCGGCGGCGCGGAACTTGTCGTCGCCGCGGATCTCGCAGCCCGCTTTGGATAGATCCGCGATGATATCCGGGATGATGTCGGCGGCGCGGCGGTCGACCAGCACGGTCTCGGTCGCGCCGCAGACGCCGGTGCGGCGCATCTTGGCATTAAGCAGGATCTCGCGCGCCTTCGCATAGTCGGCGTCGCCGTCGATGTAGGTGTGATTGTTGCCTTCCAGGTGCATCAGCACCGGGATGCGGCTTTCCGCGACCACGCGCTCGATCAGGCCCTTGCCGCCGCGCGGCACGATTACGTCGATCACGTCATGCATGGAGAGCAGGATGCCGACGGCGGCGCGATCGTTGGTCGGCACGCGCTGGATCGCCTCCGGCGGCAAATTCGCCGCGCGCAGGCCTGCCTGCAAACATTCGACGATGAGCACGGAAGATCGCGCGCTTTCCGAGCCGCCGCGCAGGATCGCCGCATTGCCGGCCTTCAGGCACAGGCCGCCGGCATCGGCGGTCACGTTGGGGCGGCTCTCATAGATGATGCCGATGACGCCCAGCGGCACCGATACGCGCGCGATCTTCAAGCCATTGGGCCGCTCCCATTCGGCCAAGATCTTGCCGACCGGATCGTCCAGGTTGGCGATGTCTTCAAGGCCGGCCGCCATCGCCTCCACGCGCTTCTCGTTCAGCATCAGCCGGTCGAGCAGAGCGTCGGTCAGACCCTTCGCCTTGGCGTCTTCCATGTCCTGGGCGTTGGCGGCGATGATGTCCGCGCTGCGCCTGCGGATTTCCGCCGCCATGGCCAGCAAAGCGCGGTTCTTGGCATGGGCATCGGCCAGCGCCAGGGCATCGGCCGCCGCGCGC
>DASZQC010000365.1:0-3945 GCA_035549815.1 Dongiaceae bacterium | reverse complement strand
CCTGGACGAGATGACCGACTACTTCCAGAACCGCCGGGCGAAGAAGAAGTCGATCATGGTCGGCGACTTGAACATCGCGCCGCTGGAGCATGACGTGTGGTCGCACAAGCAATTGCTGGACGTGGTCAGCCACACGCCTATTGAAGTCGAAAAATTGACCTCGATAAAAACGGCCGGCAAATGGGTCGACGCCGTGCGTCATTTCGTGCCCGAGGACCAGAAGCTGTTCTCCTGGTGGAGCTACCGCTCGCCCGACTGGACCCGCAACGACCGCGGCCGGCGCCTGGACCATATCTGGGTCACGCCGGACTTGCAGGCGGAGCTGAAGCGGGCCCGCATCCGCCGCGACATGCGCGCCTGGCAGCAGTCGAGCGACCACGTGGCGGTGATTCTGGATTTTAAATGAGTGTGGCAATCGACGGCGCGTTGTAGTTCGCGTCGCTACCTCTCCAAAACGTCATGGCATGGCTTGGCCCTGGCATGACGGAGTTGGCTTGATGGATGCGATAGAAATCCTCAGCGCCGTCGCTGCAAAAAATACCGCCCCGGCTTGATCCCTTCCGGTAAGGGCAGCGGCTCCAGCGCGCTGTCTTGCATCGGCTGGTCGCTGATGACGATGCCGCCCTTGGTCAGCAGCGGCACGACATAGGGCGTCATGATGCGGGCGAGCGCCTGGCTGGCGGCCTCGTCACCGGAGCCGATGTCGAGGTTGGCGAGCGCGGTCGCCTGGCCGAGCTGCGCGATGGCTTTCGGCAGCGTGTCGCGGAAATCGCCGAGAAAGATGCGATCCTTGGGCGGGATGCAATCGGGGTGCGCCGCCACCTGGCGGTCGAAGACATAGATGTCGCGCCCCTTCAGCCGGTCGCGCAGATGGTCATAGGTGCGGCCGTTGCCGAGGCCGAACTCCAGGACATTGCCGGGCAAATCGGCGATCAGCTTCGCCGCGTGGTCGAGGCAGGCGCGCTGTGCCTCCAGCCGGCGGATGAACGAATCGAGGCGGCTCAGTGCTTGCTCCCGGCGGCGTCGCGCAGCAGGTCGGTTGTGTGCTCCAGGCGCTGGGCGAGGACGCGCATGACCTCGATGGAGATCGAGGGGAAATCGCTGACCATGCGGAAGAACAGGTCCTTGGTGATCTTCAGCGTGGTCAAATTCTCGGTCGCCACGATGGTGGCGGTGCGCGGCACGTCGCACAAAATGCCGATCTCGCCGACAAAGGCGTCGCGGCCGACCTCGGCCACTTTCAGCGGGCCGTTGGCGGTGTCGACCACCACGTCGGCGCGGCCGTCCAGGATGATATAGGCGGCATCGGCATTGTCGCCCTGATGGAACATCTCTTCCCCGGCGCGGAACTGCGTGCGCTCGGCGGCGAAGGCCATCAGCTTCAGCCGCGAAGGCTCGACCTTGGCGAACAAAGGCGTGCGCTTCAGTGCTTCCACATCGTCCAGAATGCTCATCTCAACCTATCCCTTTCCCACCCGGATTATGACTCCGCCCGTTCCGTCTTGGCTAGCAGCGGGCATCAGGCCGGCTCCCGCTCGGAGGTGCGTTCTTTCGCCGGTGCAACGCCCAGTTCCGCCAGCGCGGTCCCGGGCCGCGCCAGCCGCTCCACCGGCCCATGTTCGACCACCTGGCCGTCCCGCATCACCAGCGCCTCGTCAAAGCCCGCCACCAGGCCGGGATTGTCGGTGACCAGGGCCAGGGCGCGGCCTTTCATCTCGGCCCGCACGGCGGCCAGGACGCGGCCCTGCAGCGAGGATTCCATCGGCGCCAGGGCGTTGTTGAGGATCATGATCCGCGGGCGGCGCAGCAGGGCCCGCACCAGCGCCACCTTCTGCCGCTGCACCGCGGTCAGGCGGCGGCCGCCGATGCCGCAGCCGTGATCCAGACCGACGGACAGAACCTCGGTCCTGAGGCCAAGTTCCTTCACCGCGTCGAAGATGATGCGGTAGATGCGCTGCGCCGCCTGGGCCTGGCCATAGATCAAACGGCCGAACAGCATGTTGTCCTGCACCGTCGCGGTCGCGTTGTAGCGCTCGGGATCGTAGAACTCGATATCCTCCTGGAAATCCTCTGGCAGGGTCTCGCGGAAGGCGCGGCGCGCCGCCAGCAGCTTCGCCTCCAGCTCCGCGTCGATCAGGCCCAAGCGGTGCCGCGCCTCGATATAGGGATAGGTGATGGCGACCAGGCGCTGCTGGTCGGCCGGCGTCGCGTTCTCCAGGCCGGCGCGCTGCACGCGGTTCAGCAATTGCTGGGCGCGCGGCAGATCGTCGGCGGAGACGAAGCTGAACTGCTCGAAGAAGGGATGGCCGGGCGGCAAATCGGCGAACAACTCGACCATGGTCTCGGCGATCTTGAAGCCCATCTGCATCAGGGCGGGCTTCAGCCCCTGATCCTCGATCACCTTCATCAAGAGCCTGTTGTCGCGCAGCGAATCCGCCTCGAACACCGGGCCGCGCGCGGTGCCGAACAGCAAATTCTCCGCCACCGTCATGTTGCGGTTGTAGCGCGCCGGGTCGAACTGCTCGACCAGATGATTGAATTCGGGCTCCTGCAACCGGCGACGGATCGCGGCGCGCGCCTCCAGGAACTTCTGCGCGGCTTCCGGGCTTTCCTCCGGGTCGACGCGGCCGCGCAGGCCGAACTGGTAGAGATCGTCCTCCAATTCGACGATCGGCAGCAGCTCGAGAATCCGCCGCACCAATCCGGCCTCGTCCTCGACGCCGGCGGAGGCGAAGTCGATCCACTGGGCATGCACGTCGATCTGCGGGTTGCCGGAACGCGCGGCCTCCCGCATGCGGCGGTCGTAATGCTCGAGCTGGCGGCCCTCATAGTGCTTGGCGCGCACCGGCCAGTGCTTCAGGCCATAGGCGATGTTGTCCAGGATCGAGTGCGGGAACAGGTACGTCTCGTCCGCCACGTAGGAGACATGACGGCCGATGACGGATTCCGGCAGCGTGGTGAGGTCGGCCTTGCCCCAGCGCAGATTGCCGGCGCTGGGCGGCACCAGGCGGGCGAGCAACAGGCCCAGCGCGCTCTTGCCGGAATCGCCCGCGCCGACGATGGCGACATGCTTGTCCGGCGCCAGCTCCAGCCCGACATTGTCGAGCAACGTAGCGC
The DNA here is from genome assembly GCA_035549815.1 of Dongiaceae bacterium. Taxonomy (GTDB): domain Bacteria; phylum Pseudomonadota; class Alphaproteobacteria; order Dongiales; family Dongiaceae; genus Dongia_A. The sequence continues at coordinate 828 of DASZQC010000365.1, read as the reverse complement.
CGCCCTCGTCATAGAGCGCCACCGACTGGGCGGTGATGCCGCCTTCCGGCGGCGCGCTGTCCTCGGCGATGCGCTGCAATTCTTCCGGCAGCATGCCTTCGGGCGTGAACTGCTCGATCACCTGCGCGTAGCTGATCTGCACCTGCTGGCGCTGCTGGTCCCAATCGATCAGCTCCTTGATCGGGCTGGGCTGGTCATTGTTGGCGCCTATCACCGCCACCCGCGAGCCGACATCGAAGCGCCCAGTCAGGGTCAGGTATCCGCCGATCAGATAGAACAGGAACGGCGTGGTCTGCGACAGCATGTTGTTCAGGTATTTGACGAAGAACTTGCGCTGATAGAGCTCGAAGCGGATCAGGAAAATGGCTTCCAGGCGGTTGACGATGTCGGCGCGCTCGTAGTTCGAGGTGTCGTTGGAATGGATCTCCACCGTGCCGTCGACATTCTCGGCGATTCGGCCGGCCAGTTGCCGCGCGGTGATCTGGCGCTGGCGGCCCAGCTCCAGGATGCGCCGCCGCAGCAAGGGGATCACCACCATCTGCACCGCCAGCACCACGACCGAGACGAGGCCGAGGCGCCAATCCTGCAGGATGATGAAATAGAGCGCGGTCAGCGCCTGGCCGCCGAGGAAGGCCGGCGTCACATAGGCGTCACCGATGAAGCCGCCCAGCGGTTCCACCTCGTCCTTGATCATGGTGGCGACTTCGGCCTGCTTCACCTTGCGGAAATGGCCGCTGGGGAATCGCAGCACGCGGTCATCGAGCTCGTAGCGCATGCGGCGCAGCATGCGCTCGCCGAGGCGCCCCTTCTCGGTGTTGACGAGCTGCT
>DASZQC010000364.1:0-2379 GCA_035549815.1 Dongiaceae bacterium | reverse complement strand
CTGGCAATGGCTGGGCGAGCCGATCGGCTGGGAACAACTGGTCGGCGCCGCGCTGGTGTTGAGCGGCGTGCTGCTGATCAGCGTGAAGAAGAAACCGGCGCCGGCAGGGACGCCGGTCACGCAGCAGGCGCGCTAACGGCGTCCGTCACGCCACGCGCACGTGCCGCGTCACGTAGCCGTTGCTTTCCCAGTAGGTGCGCTTGTTGGCGATGACGGAATCGTCCATCGCCGGCTGCATCTCGCCTGACTTGGCGATCGCGCGCGAGGTGATCGTGTGGTCGCCCGTTGTGGCGTCGGCCCAGTCCATCGACCAGACCTTCCAGGTGTAGGCGGAGCTGTCCATCGACTTTTCGATCATCGCCGGGCGCCAAGGCCCGTCATCGACGCGGACCTCGATTCCGGCGATGTCGGCGCCCCAGGCGGCGCCGATGATGCGATGGCTGCCGTTCAGCACGGTCACCTTGGCCGGGGCCGACTTGATCCGCGCGGGGCCGACCGAGGTTTCCGCCCAGACGCTCTCACCGTCATGCGTCTCTTCGCGGATGGTCACATAGTCCCGCGCCATGAAGCGGTTCATCAGGCGCCGGTCGCGCAGCTCGATGCGGGTCAGCCACTTCACGTTGGCGATGCCGTACCAGCCGGGCGCGATCAGCCGCAGCGGAGCCCCGTTGGCTGCGGGGAGCGGCGCGCCGTTCATCTCGTAGCAGAGGAGATTGTCGGATTTGAGCGCGTCTTCCATGGTCATGGAACGGGCGAAATGCTGCTGCATCTTGATCTCGCGCACCGTCTCCTCGCCGGAATCGGCGCCGAAGAACACGACCTCGATGGCCTCGCGCTGCGGGCCGGCCTCCTTCAGCAGGCGCGCCAGCGGCGTTCCCGCCCAATGCGCCGTGCCGATGCCGCCCTGGAACCAGGGGAAGCCGTGATTGCCGGAACATTCGACGGTGAAGTCGACCTCCTGCCGCGGACGACGCTTGAGATCGGTCAGGCTCAGGGTCATCGGGTGCTTCACCAGGCCGCCGATCTCCAGGCGCCAGGCCTTCTCGTCAATCACCGGACGGTCGTAGTGCGCCACGCTGAAGAACTTGGCGTTGGGCGTGATCCAGGAATCGAAATCCTCCCAGCGCAACTGGTTGGCGACCACCTGCGGGATCGGATTCTCCGGCGGCTGGTCGGCCCAGGGCAGCACCTTCTCACCCGGGCGGCTGGGAAAGGCCTCGGCCGCGCCGCAGGCCTGCAGCAAGCTGAGCCCGGCCAGCGCAGCGCCGCTCTTGATGACGAAATCGCGCCGGCCCGGATTCAGCGGAACGAGATCACGGCGCAGAAGTTCGCGTCGCGAAACAGACGGCGTTTCAATATCCGGCATGGCGAAATTCTCCCTGTCGAGGTTGGCGAATATCGCGCCACGCTAATCGGCACGACCCGCCACCCGCATCGGGAGAATTCCCTATTTTGCCGGAGAGGCTTCCCTATCTTGCGGATCGGGGGCAATGCTCCCGCACCACCCCCGATCGCGTCACTTGTTGTCGCCGCCGAGCCAGCGATAGATGAAGCCGCCGATCAGCGCGCCGGCGAGCGGGGCCACCCAGAACAGCCAGAGCTGCTGCAGCGCCCAGCCGCCGACGAACAAAGCCTGGCCGGTGCTGCGCGCCGGATTGACTGAGGTGTTGGTGACCGGGATGCTGATCAGATGGATCAGTGCCAGGGCCAGACCGATGGCGAGCGGCGCGAAGCCGGCGGGGGCGCGGCTGTCGGTGGAGCCGAGGATGACCAGCAGGAAGAACAAGGTCATCACCACCTCACACACCAATGCCGACGTGAAGGAATATTGGCCGGGCGAATGCTCGGCATAGCCGTTCGCGGCGAAGCCGGCGGAGACGTCGAAGCCCGTCTGGCCCGAGGCGATGACATAGAGCACCGCCGCGGCGCAGATGGCGCCCGCGACCTGCACCACCCAATAGGGGATGACGTCCTTGGCCGGGAAGCGGCCGCCGGCCCACAGGCCGAGCGTCACCGCCGGGTTGAAATGCGCGCCGGAGATGTGGCCGACGCCATATGCCATGGTCACGACCGTCAGGCCGAAGGCGAGCGACACGCCGGTGAGCCCGATTCCGACATCGGGAAAAGCCGCCGCCAGCACGGCGCTGCCGCAGCCGCCGAGCACCAGCCAGAAGGTGCCGAAGAACTCGGCCCCCAGTCGTTGCGTCATGGACATGATTCCACCCCTCCTTGCAATGAGCGCACGCGCAATCGGGGCGGCTCGGCTTGAACGCAGTTCCTGATCCCCACTGCGACTCATGCGCTCTGAGGCCGGGGAGTCTAGCCCTTGTTTGTGAAAATACAATGCGGCCAGGGACTCATGTCCCGCACATCATTGCG
>DASZQC010000363.1:0-2571 GCA_035549815.1 Dongiaceae bacterium | reverse complement strand
TGGTTCGGCACCGACGCGCTGGGCCGCGACATCTGGCTGTCGGTCTGGTTCGGCGCCCGCGTCTCCCTCGCCGTGGGTCTGACGGCCGCCCTGGCCCAGATGGTGATCGGCGTGCTGATCGGCTGCTTCTCCGGCTTGCGCGGCGGCCGCATCGATATGGTCATCATGCGCTGCGTCGACATCATGATCGCGATCCCGTTCCTGATCTGGGTCAGCCTGTTCATGCTGGTGCTGCAGCCGGGGATGGGCTCGATCATCGTGGCCTTCGCGCTGACGCAATGGACCGACATCGCCCGGCTGACGCGGGGTGAAGTCCTGCGCCTGAAGGAGACGGAATTCGTCATCGCCGCCAGCTCGCTGGGCGCGTCGCATGGACGGCTGATCGCGCGGCACTTCTTCCCCAACATCCTGCCGGTCATCATCGTCGCGGTGACGTTCCAGGTGACCAACGCCATTTTCGGCGAGGCTTTCCTAAGCTATATCGGTGTCGGCATCCAGCCGCCGTTGACCTCCTGGGGTCAGCTGGTGTCGATGGGCATCTCCGAGATGCGCGATAACCCTTACATGCTGGTGTTCCCGTCGCTCGCCATCACCCTCACCATGCTGGCCTTGCAGCTGATCGGCGACGGCCTGCGCGACGCGACAGATCCGAAGCTGCGCCGATGACCGAAGCGCCTATCCTCGCGGTCGATAATCTGAGTGTGCGCTTCCACACCTATGCCGGCATCGTTCAGGCCGTGCGTGATGTCAGCTTCTCGCTGCACAAGGGCGAGGTGCTGGCCATCGTCGGCGAATCCGGCAGCGGCAAGAGCGTCACCGCGCAGGCCATCGTGGGACTGACACCCATTCCGCCCGGCGAGATCGAGAGCGGCACGGTGACCTATGACGGCGTCGACATGGTGCGGGCCACGCCGGATGAGCTGGCGCGGATCCGCGGCGCCGGCATCTCGATGATCTTCCAGGATCCGATGACCTCGCTCAACCCGTCGATGAAGGTCGGCGCGCAGATCCGCGAGGTGCTGCATCAGCACCAGGCGATGTCGCGCAGCGAGAGCCGGGCACGCGCGATCGAACTGCTGCGCCTGGTCGGCATCCCCGAGCCGGAATCGCGGCTGGTGCAATACCCGCACCAGTTCTCCGGCGGCATGCGCCAGCGCATCATGATCGCCATTGCCATCGCCAACAATCCCGACATCCTGATCGCCGATGAGCCGACCACCGCGCTGGACGTCACGATCCAGAGCCAGATCTTCCGCCTGATCCGCGAGGTGCAGGCCAAGTTCGGCACCGCGATGATCCTGATCACCCACGACCTCGGCCTGGTCGCCGGCGCGGCGGACCGCGTGCTGGTGATGTATGGCGGGCGGGTGGTCGAGGAGGGGGCGCGAGACCAGATCTATTACGACCCGCAGCACCCCTATACGCTGGGCCTGCTGAACGCGGTGCCGAAGCTGACCGACCGCAGCGATCAGCCCTTGCGCACCATCGAAGGCCTGCCGCCGCTGCTGATCGACCCGCCCGATGCCTGTGCCTTTGCCGGGCGCTGCCCCTTCGTCATGAAGATCTGCCGGCAGCAGGATCCCGGCTATGTCTCGCCGCTGCCCGGCAACCGCGTCGCCTGCTGGCTGCACCACGAAAACGCCGCCCGGCAGCACGAGGCCTTCAATGCGGCGAAGGTGCCGGCATGAGCGCGCAGATCGAGTTGCGCCGGCTGCGTACCCATTTCCCGATCTCGCGCAAGCGGGTGGTGAAGGCGGTCGACGGCGTCGATCTGGAGATCCAGCGCGGCGAGACCTTTGGGCTGGTGGGTGAATCGGGCTGCGGGAAGTCGACCCTCGGCCGCACGGTGAAGGGCATCTACAAGCCGACCAGCGGCGAAGTCCTCTTCGAAGGCAAGGACACCGCAAAGCTGAGCAAGGCAGAAGCCAAGGCCTTCGCCCGCCGGGTGCAGATGATCTTCCAGGACCCCTATGCCTCGCTCAATCCCCGCATGGTGGTGCGCGACATCATCGGCGAGGGGCTGGAGATCCACGGACTCGGCAGCCGCGCCGAGCAAGCCGAGAAGGTGCGCGAGATCATGGAGCTGGTCGGGCTGAATCCGGAGTTCCAGAACCGCTTCCCGCACGAATTTTCCGGCGGCCAGCGCCAGCGCATTGCCATCGCCCGCGCTTTGGTGGTCAATCCGGAGCTGGTGGTGTGCGACGAGCCGATCTCCGCCCTCGATGTCTCGATCCAGGGCCAGATCGTCAATCTGTTGAAGGCCCTGCAGGAGCGGATCGGCCTGACCTACTTGTTCGTCGCGCACAATCTTTCGATGGTGAAATACATCAGCGACCGCGTCGGCGTGATGTATCTCGGCCGGCTGGTGGAGATCGCGCCCAAGGAGGAGCTGTTCGCCAATCCCCTGCATCCCTACACCCAGGCCCTCTTGTCCTCGGTGCCAATTCCGGATCCGAAGCTCGAAGCGGCGCGGGTGGAGAAAACGCCGGAAGGCGAATTGCCGAGCCCGATCGGCACCATCGAAGGCTGCGCCTTCCGCAGCCGCTGCCCTTTCGCCCAAGGCAAGTGCCG
>DASZQC010000362.1:5000-19932 GCA_035549815.1 Dongiaceae bacterium | reverse complement strand
CTGCTCGGCCGCTGCCGCGACAATGGCATCGACCAGGCGATGGCGGTGGTGACCTGCGATCGTTGCGAAGTCTGGTGCGTGACGCCGGATGCCGCGGCCGCCCAGGCGCGGCTGCCGTTCCTGCTGGCGGAGGCCGCGGGTGTCGAGCCGGCGGATATCGTGCCCCGCCTGCACCAGCTCACCGACGATGCCGCCCTGCGCTATGCCTTCGCCGTCGCCGCTTCGCTGGAAAGCCAGATCGTCGGCGAGCCACAGGTGCTGGGCCAGGTGAAGGAGTTCCATCAGCTAGCCCAGCGCGCCGGGATGAGCGGGCCGGAGCTCGACCGCATCCTCGACGCCGCCTACCAGGCCGCCAAGCGCGTGCGACACGAGACCGGCATCGCCGGCCAGTCGGTCTCGATGGCGGCCTGCGCCACCGCCGTCTTGAAGCAGATGCATGGCGACCTCAGCGCGCTGTCGGCGCTGCTGATCGGCGACGGCGACATGGCGGAGCTGATCTTCGAGCAGGTTTCCGCCGCCGGGGTGAAAAGCTGGACCATGCTGCATCCGCAGGAACGCCGGGCGCGCGCCTGGGCCGAAAGTCACCGTGCCCACTGGCGGCCTTTCGCCGAGCTGGACCAGGCGCTGGACGTGGCGGATTTCGCCGCCAGCGCCCTCGATATCGGCAAGCGCGTGGTCACCGCCGATGCGGTGAAGGCCGCTTTGCGCCGTCGGCGCCAGCGGCCGATGCTGCTGGTCGATTCCGGCGTGCCGGGCGACATGGATGCCGCGATCGCCAAGCTGGACAATGCCTTTCTCTACACGCTGGACGATCTGGAGCGCCTCGCCATGGCCGGCCGCCAGCATCGCGCCGCGGCGGCGGAAGAGGCCTGGCGCATCGTCGACCAGAATGTGGAGGCGTTCCGGCGGCAATTGACCGAGCTGGAAGCCGCCTCGGGAATCTCCGAGCTGCACCGCCATTTCGAGCAGCAGCGCGCCGAGATCCTGGCCCAGCCCGGCATCGACGCGGCGGAGGCGACGCGGCGCCTGGTCAATCGCCTGCTGCATCGGCCCAGCGTTGAACTGAAGGCCGCGCGACCCGATAAGGATTTGGAGACCGCCCTGCGGCGGTTGTTTGGATTAAAAGACAAGGAACGATGACGTGAGCTTGGAAGGTAAGCTCGAGCGTGTGGTGAAGCGCCATGACGAGCTGGCGGCCCTGCTGGCCAGCCCGGACCAGAAGGACGCGCAGACCTATGCCCGCAACTCGAAGGAATATTCGGACCTGACCCCGCTGGTGGAGGCGATCGGCGAATTGAAGGTCGCAAAGCGCGAGATGAACGACCTCGAGGCCATGCTTGCCGACAGCGCGACCGATGCCGAGATGCGCGCGCTGGCGGAGGACGAACTGCCCGCGCTCAAGAACCGCGTGCCGGAGCTGGAGCACAAGGTGAAGCTGCTGCTCCTGCCCAAGGACGAAGCGGACGAGCGCAACGCCATCCTCGAAGTACGCGCCGGCACCGGCGGCGAGGAAGCCGCCTTGTTCGCCGCCGCCCTGTTCCGCATGTATGCGCGCTATGCGGCGCTGCATAACTGGAAGTTCGAGGTGATGGACGTCAACGAGACGGGCCTTGGCGGCTACAAGGAAGCGACCGCCACCATCACCGGGCGCAACGTGTTCGCGCGGCTTAAATTCGAATCCGGTGTGCATCGCGTGCAGCGGGTGCCGGAAACCGAAGCCTCCGGCCGCATCCACACCTCCGCCGCCACCGTCGCGGTGATGCCGGAAGCCGAAGAGGTCGACATCCAGATCAATGAGAAGGATCTGCGCATCGACGTGTTCCGCTCCAGCGGGCCCGGCGGCCAGTCGGTCAACACCACCGACAGCGCCGTGCGCATCACCCACATCCCTACCGGCGTGGTGGTGCAGCAGCAGGACGAGAAATCGCAGCACAAGAACAAGGCCAAGGCGATGAAGGTACTGCGCGCCCGTCTGTATGATGCAGAGCGGTCGAAGCGCGATGCCGAGCGCGCCGCCAGCCGCAAGAGCCAGGTCGGATCCGGCGACCGGTCGGAGCGCATCCGCACCTACAATTTCCCGCAGGGGCGCTGCACCGACCACCGCATCAACCTGACCATCTACCAGCTCGACAAGGTGATGGAGGGAACGGCGCTCGATGAAGTGATCGACCCCTTGATCGCGCACGACCAGGCGGAGCGGCTGGCGGAGGTCGAGTGACCCGGGTCGGCGCCGCGCTCCGCGAAGCCGGGCAAAGGCTGGCGGCGGCGGGCGTGGAGGATGCGCCGCGCGATGCGCGACTGCTGTTGCAGGCGGCATCGGGCCTCTCGATGGCAACGCTGGTCGCCTTTCCCGAGCGCGATCTCGAGGCAGGCGTGCTGGCGCGGTTCCACGAATTGCTGGCGCGGCGCGAGCGGCGCGAGCCGATGGCGCAGATCCTGGGCGTGCGCGAATTCTGGTCGCTACGCTTCCGCGTCACCGCCGACACGCTCGATCCCCGACCGGATTCCGAGACGCTGGTGCAGGCCGTGCTGGATCATGTGCCCGACCGTGCGGCATCCTTGCGGCTGGTGGATTTCGGCACCGGCACCGGATGCCTGCTCCTGGCCTTGCTGCACGAATTGCCGAATGCGACGGGGCTGGGCATCGATCGGTCCGAACCGGCGCTGGCAGTCGCGGCACAGAACTCGCGCAACTTGGGCCTGGATGCACGTGCGACGTTTCGTCAGGCGAATTGGGATGATGGAGTCGCGCCGTTTTTCGATATCGTCATCTCCAATCCGCCCTATATCGAACGCGACGCGATCGCCGGGCTGCAGCCCGAGGTCGCACGGTTCGAGCCGCATCTGGCGCTGGATGGCGGCGCCGACGGTCTCGACGCCTATCGAAAATTGCTGCCGGCCGCCGCGCGGCTGCTGCGGCCGGGCGGCCTCGCCGCGTTCGAGGTCGGCGCGGGGCAGGCTGATTCGGTCGCCGCGATCGGAACCGCCGCGCGCCTGCGGCATATCGCGACAGTCCGCGATCTGGGTCATGTTCCACGCATCATTCTGTGGCAAAAAAGGTGAGGTGGTTCAATAGATTGCCGCGGCGGCAAAGAAGCCACGCCGATGTGTCAAAAAAGCTGTTGGAAAGCGGTTCCGAACCGATTAGGGTCTGCCTCGGCAGTCGGGGCTGACCATGGGCCGAGCCCGGGGGAAAGCCGGCCATCGCACAGCGAAGCCAGCCCCAAAACAGCGCCTCCGCACACAGACTGCGTCTCGCGCCGACGAAGCGGCTGATGATCGTTCAGCGATTTGCTGAATGTATTGAGACGATGGACGTGCGGCTTGAACTGCCATCTCGACCACAGTCGATGACGAAGTGACGTTTACATGAAGCAGAACAACAACAATCGACGCGCGCGTGGGCGTGGCCCGCGCAAACCTCACGGCATGGGCGGGGGCCATAACAAGGGACAGGGTTTCGACGGCGGCGGCCACGAGACCAGGGTCCGCGGCAACGCCTATCAGGTCCTGGAAAAATATCTGCAATTGGCGCGCGATGCCGGCTCCGCCGGCGACCGCGTTGCGGCGGAAAATTACCTGCAGCACGCCGATCATTATTACCGCGTGCTCAGCGCCATGAATGACGGCCAGCGGCCGCGCATCGGTGGCCGCGAATTGTCGGTCGCCGACGTCAACGTGCAGAATGTCAGCCAAGGTCTCTCGGCGGCGCTCTACACCTCCGGGGGCCAGGGAATGCCGGGCATGGACGGCAACCAGTCACAGGGCGATGGCCAGGGCGACGCCCAAGGTCAGGGCGACGGCCAGGGCCCGGGCGATGGTCAAGGCCGCGGCCCCAACCAGGGACGCAATCCCCAGCAGGGCCAGCAGCATGGCCAGGCCCACAATCAGGGCCATGGCCAGGGTCGTGATCAAGGCCACGGGCAAAATCAGAATCGCGGCCAGCACCAGGGCCAGCCGCGGCATGGCCAGGGCCATCCGCCGCAGCACCGGTCCGACGGGAACGCGGCCAACGGCCACAATGGCGGCTATGGCAACTATGCCGACATGGGCGAACAGCCGCCGGTGAATTACGCCTCCGTCGCCGAGTCGGCGCGGGCGGCCAGTCAGGCGGTCGGCGAAGAACAGCCTGACTATCCCGAGGAATTGCTGCCGACCGCGGCGCCTGCTCCGGCGGCCGAAGCGCCGGCCGAGCCGTCGCCGGAACCGGCCGCGGGGCGCACCTTGCGCGCGCCGCGCGGCCAGGGTCAGGGCCGCGGGCGTGGCCGTCGCGGACCCCGCCCTCAGGAAGGCGCATCGGGCGGGACGGAGCCGGGCGAGTAGCACCTCCGGTTCGCGTCGCCCCGGGTCATCCAGGTCCTGAAATCGGCGCGGAAAAGGCGGCTAGCGAGGTTGGTGAGGCGGGCGGACGCAGGTCTGGCCCGCCTCTTGTTTGTCCATTAACTTTCCCCATATTGCGGTAAGGGGAATGGTTTCCCTCAACGGCATTTCAATGGCATCCAAGACCGTGTGCTGACCTGATCGGGCGCGGTTGAGCGAGGGCTTGATGGACTTAGAGAAATTCACCGAGAGATCGCGTGGCTTCCTGCAGGCTGCGCAGACCCTGGCCCTGCGGTCGGGTCATCAACGGCTGACCGCCGAACACCTGCTGAAAGTTCTGCTCGACGACAAGGAAGGCATGGCCGCCGGCTTGCTGCGCGCCGCAGGCGCCGATCCGGCACGTGCCTTGTCCGGTGTCGAGCGCGAGCTTGGCAAGCAGCCGAAGGTCGAAGGCTCCGGCGCGGGCCAGGTTTTCATCTCGCCCGAATTGGCGCGCATCCTCGGCCAAGCGGAAGAGCTGGCGCAGAAGGCAGGCGACGGCTACGTCACCGCCGAGCGCATGTTGCTCGCCCTGGCGCTCGCCAGCGAAGGCTCTACGGCCAAGATCCTGAAGGATGCCGGCGCCACCGCCCAGGCGCTCAATGCGGCGATCAACGACATCCGCAAGGGCCGCACCGCGCAAAGCGCCAATGCCGAAGACAGCTATGAGGCATTGAAGAAATACGCGCGCGACCTGACCGCGCAGGCGCGGTCCGGCAAGCTCGATCCGGTCATCGGCCGTGACGAGGAAATCCGCCGCACCATCCAGGTGCTGGCGCGCCGCACCAAGAACAACCCCGTGCTGATCGGCGAGCCCGGCGTCGGCAAGACCGCCATCGTCGAGGGCCTGGCCCTGCGCATTGCCAATGGCGACGTGCCGGAAGGGTTGAAGCACAAATCGCTGATGTCGCTGGACCTCGGCGCGCTGATCGCCGGCGCCAAATATCGCGGCGAATTCGAAGAGCGCCTGAAATCGGTGCTGCAGGAGATTTCCGCCGCCGCCGGCGACATCATCCTGTTCATCGACGAGCTGCATACGCTCGTCGGAGCCGGCAAGGCGGAAGGCGCGATGGACGCCTCCAACATGCTGAAGCCCGCGCTGGCGCGCGGCGAGCTGCATTGCGTCGGCGCTACCACGCTCGACGAATATCGCAAGCATATCGAGAAGGACGCCGCCCTGGCGCGGCGCTTCCAGCCGGTCTTCGTCAACGAGCCGACGGTCGCCGACACCATCTCGATCCTGCGCGGCCTGAAGGAAAAGTACGAGCTGCATCACGGCGTGCGCATCACCGACGGCGCCATCGTGGCCGCGGCGACCCTCTCCAACCGCTATATCACCGACCGCTTCCTGCCCGACAAGGCCATCGACCTGGTGGACGAGGCCGCAAGCCGCCTGCGCATGGAGGTGGATTCCAAGCCCGAGGAGATCGACGAGATCGACCGGCGCCTGATCCAGCTCAAGATCGAGCGCGAGGCGCTGAAAAAGGAAAGTGACGAGGCTTCGCGCGACCGCCTGAAGAATCTGGTGGACGAGATCGAGGGGCTGGAAGAGGAGTCGCGGCGCCTGACCGGACAGTGGCAGTCGGAGAAGCGCACGCTCCAGGACGCGCAGACCCTGAAAGGCCAGATCGACCAGGCGCGCAACGAAGCGGAGCAGGCCCAGCGCCGCGGCGACTTCGCCCGCGCCGGCGAACTGACCTACTCGGTCATCCCCGGCCTCGAGAAGAAGCTGAAGGCATCGGAACAAGCCCAGCAACATCGCATGCTGAACGAGGTGGTGAGCGACGAGGACATCGCCTCCGTCGTGTCGCGTTGGACCGGCATCCCGGTCGACAAGATGCTGGAAGGCGAGCGCGACAAGCTGCTGCGCATGGAAAAGGTGATCGGCGAGCGCGTGATCGGCCAGGAAGAGGCGGTGGTCGCCGTCTCCAACGCGGTGCGCCGCGCCCGCGCCGGGCTGCAGGATCCGAACCGCCCGATCGGCTCGTTCCTGATGCTTGGCCCCACCGGTGTGGGCAAGACCGAGCTGTCGAAGGCGCTGGCCGGCTTCCTGTTTGACGACGAGCAGGCGCTGCTGCGCATCGACATGTCGGAATTCATGGAAAAGCACGCGGTGGCGCGGCTGATCGGTGCGCCTCCGGGCTATGTCGGCTATGAGGAAGGCGGCGTGCTGACCGAGGCGGTCCGCCGCCGGCCCTATCAGGTCATCCTGTTCGACGAGGTGGAGAAGGCTCATCCCGATGTCTTCAACATCCTGCTGCAGGTGCTGGACGATGGCCGCCTGACCGACGGCCAGGGCCGCACCGTCGATTTCAAGAACACGCTGATCATCCTGACCTCGAACCTGGGCAGCGACATCCTCGCCGCGCAGAAAGAGGGCGAGGATATCGAGCTGGTGCGCGGCAAGGTGATGGATGTGGTGCGCCGCGCCTTCCGGCCGGAATTCCTGAACCGCCTGGACGAGATCGTGCTGTTCCACCGGCTGTCGCGGCACCACATGTCCGGCATCGTGGCGATCCAGTTGAAGCGGCTGCAGGCCCTGCTGGCCGACCGCAAGCTGGAGCTGGAACTGGACGAGCATGCCAAGGCCTGGCTGGCGGATGCCGGCTATGACCCGATCTACGGCGCCCGGCCCTTGAAGCGGGTGATCCAGCGCGAGCTGCAGAATCCGCTGGCCGGCCTCCTGCTGGAGGGCGCCTTCAAGCCGGGGGATACGATCCGGGTTTCGGCGGATAAGGACGGCCTGACCATCAATGGCCGCAAGCTGTCGGCCGCGGCCTAGGTTTCAAAGCCGTTTTGTGTCTTTCCCGCGTGGCCCTTTTCTACGGAAAAGGGCCACGGGCGACCGCCGCCGGGTTGGGATTCTATATGCATATGTATACGAGGGAAATATTGAACTCGACAGTCTAAGTTTCGCCTAAATTTCAGTCCTGTTGACGATTCATTTACAACAATCAGCCTAAGACATTCCTCGGGATCAGAACCGTCTTTCCGAGGACCGAAATGTCAGTTCGAATTGTATCCGGCTCTATAACGTATGGCCTCCTGGCGCTCTTCATGAGCGCCGCCGCAACCCAAGCCCAGGAAGTCGCCAGCGCCGCGCCGGCTCCAGTTTCAACCAGCATCATCACGCCGGCCTTTGTGGATGAACTGCGCCAGGATCTGCTGGTGCCGGTCACCATCCTGTCGGTGAACGCCTCCAACAAACGGCACGAAGGCGTGCAGCAGGCCGAAATCGACGCGCTCGACAATGCCTGGAAGACGGAGGCGAAGTCCGACGACCAGCCGCTGATCGCGGAGATCCTGAGCTCGCCGCTGTCCAGCTACCTGCTCTACATGCAGGCGAAGTCGGCCGGCCTGTTCACCGAGGTCTTCGTCATGGACAAGTTCGGCCTGAATGTCGGCCAGAGCTCGGTCACCTCGGACTACTGGCAAGGCGACGAAGACAAGTTCCAGAAGACCTTCGACGTCGGGCCGGATGCCGTGTTCGTCGACGAGCCGGAGTTCCATGACGAGACCAAGACCTGGCGCACGCAGGTCAATTTCACCATCGTCGATCCGGAGAGCAAGGCCTCCATCGGCGCCGTCACGGCCGAGATCAATTTGACCGAACTGCAACGCCGGCGCGACGTCGGGCTGGCCACGGCTCAGTAGGGAATTCGCCACATGACACTCGCAAATCTCTCGGTCGCAAAGAAACTGATCGTGGCCTTCTCCATTCTGGGCTTGGTCATTCTCGTTTCCGGCGGCATCGCCATTCTGCAGACGACACGCATCGAGGATGCGGCGACGATCAGCGATCGCACGGCCTTGCAGGCCAAGTCGGTGAATGCGGTCCTGGCCGAGGCGGCCAAGATGCAGGCGGCCATCCGCGGCCTTCTCATCACAGGCAGCTCTGCTTACAGCAAGGACTATGACGCGCTGGGCGGAGAGATGGATAAGGCGATCCAGACGGCACTGGACAACGCCACGGGGAATGATGAGCTCGTCGCCGATATCAAGGAGATCGACGCAATCATCGACGCCTGGCGATCAGGCCCGGCCGCGCGGCAGATGAAGCTGATGCGCCATCCCGATACGGTCAACGAGGCGCGCGCCATCGAAGTGACCGGTGCCGGCGAAGAGATGACCGACAAGCTGAACGAGGCCGCCAGCAAGGCGATCGCCATCCTCGACGCCAACTCCGCGCAAGCGGGTGCGGAACAAGGCTCCGCCCTCAACACCACGTTCCTGGTCGTGCTGCTCAGTGCCGCCATCACTCTGGTCGCCTCGACCGGCTTCTTCTTCTGGCTGTCGCGCTCGATCGGCGCGCCGATCCGCTCCATCACCGGGACGATGAACCAGCTTGCTGGCGGTGACACCGGCGTCGCCATCCCCTTCGCGGAGCGCAGCGATGAAGTGGGCAACATGGCGCGCGCGGTAAAGGTGTTCGCCGACAACATGCGGCGCAACGAGGTGCTGCAGGCCGAAGCGGCCCGCGAACAAGCGGCGCGGGAGCGCCGCGCGACCCAGATCGCCGACATCGCCAAGCAATTCGACCACGACGTGGAAAAGATCCTGAACGGCTTGGTCGGCTCGGCGAACGAACTCGACGGCACGGCCGCTTCGCTCGCCAAGTCCTCGACCGAATCGCTGGAGCAGGCGGAAAAGGTGGCGGCGGCCGCGGCGGAGGCCAGCGCCAATGTCCAGACCGTAGCCGCAGCGACGGAAGAGCTCTCCGGCTCCATCACCGAGATCAGCCGGCAGATGTCGAGCCAGGCGAACATCGCCTCGCTTTCGACCCAGGCGATCAACGAAACCACAACCCGGGTCGAAACCTTGACCGATGCGTCGACCAAGATCGGCGACGTAATCCGCCTGATCACGGAGATCTCGAACCAGACCAACCTGTTGGCGCTCAACGCCACCATCGAGGCGGCGCGCGCGGGCGAGGCGGGCAAGGGCTTCGCCGTCGTCGCCAACGAGGTGAAGAGCCTCGCCAACCAGACTGCGCGTGCGACCGAAGACATCGCGGTTCAGATCTCCGCCATCCAGACCTCGACCCATTCGACGGCGGAATCGATCCGTTCGGTGGGCGACCAGGTGCGCCAGATGACGGAGCTGTCCGGCGGCGTTGCCGCGGCGGTGGAACAGCAGAATGCCGCCACGCGCGAGATTGCCCGCAACGTCCAGGAGGCTTCCGCCGGCAACCAGGAAGTCTCGCAGAAGGTGGAACTGGTGGCGGAGGCGGCGCGCACCACCAAGGGTTCCGCGGCGACCGTCCTCAATGCCGCGCGCCAGGTCAACGAGCATACGGAGAGCATCCGCCAGGCGATTGTCCGCTTCGTGAAGGACATGCGCGCGGCCTAGCAGTCACATGGCATTCGGTCGGGGAAAGGAGAAGGCCGGGCCTTGCGCCCGGCCTTTTTCATTGCCGCGCCGGCCTTTACATTGGACATAGGGCCAATTGGTTTCGCGGCGGCAGGAAGCTAACCTGATGGGCAAAATAGACCATCCATCCCGATCCGAGGGCGATCACTTGACGAGATACGGCATAGATGCCGTTGCGCTGGTTCTGGGCGCCGCGTTTTGCCTGCCCTTGTCGTCGGCGGCAAAGGCCGGCGAGATCTCGTGCAAGAAAAGCGCCATCGCCTTCGACACGGCGCGCTATTCCTCGGCCTACGAGTTCATCTGCAAGAAAGAGGTGATGGACGAGGACAAGTTCGACAAGCTGCGCGCCACCAAGGGCAAGAACTGGCAGGAATTGATCGATTTCGGTCAGGCCTTCCTGCCGCCGAACAGCCTGGTCGAGACGACGATCATGTCGAGCAGCGAAGGGCATTACGGCAGCGTCTACATGGTGACGGCGATCGGACCGGTGCATCTGACGGAGCCGAAATTGAAACGCGCGATCGAAGCCATCACCAAGGCCAACCCGCTGGGCGCCGCGGGCACGGTGTCCTGGCACTCCTCGGACTCGATCGGCGATTATTCCGTGGATTTCTACGAGCAGAGCTTTCCGGAGAGCAATGTGGGCGGCGGCCCCCGCGAGTGCATGGGCTTCGTGCGCTACCTCCATGGCACGCCGCCGAGCCATCCGCAGCGCGTGATCGGCACCTATTGCGAGATCGGCAGGACTCCCCTGAACGAAGGGCGCGCCGCCACGATCCTCGATTCGCTGGTCGTGCGGCCGGAGCTGGTGGAGCAGTAGTTCCCGGCTGTCCTTCCCCAGCCGTCCTTTCCGGGCCGAAGATCAGTCCTTGACCGGCTTGATGCGGCCCGGCGGATCGGCAAGCTGCCGCGCGCAAATATCCCGCACGCAGCCGCGCAACCAGCGATGCGCGGCGTCTCCATCCAGGCGCGGGTGCCACAGCAGCGACACCGTGATCTCAGGCAGGGAAACCGGAAGGCGAAAGCTGTACATGCCCGCCCGCAGGTTTCCGGTATGCCGCGCGGGCACGCTGGCGATCAGGTCGGTGGATCGGGCCAATGCCAACGCGGCGGCGAAGCCGCCGACGATCGAGACGATCTCCCTCGACAAGTGGAGCGGTGCCAAGGCCTCGTCGATCGGCCCTCTGTCGAGCCCGCGCCGCGAGACCAGGATGTGCCGCCCGGCCGCATAGCGATCGGGCGTGACCCTGCCGCGGCTCAGCGGATGGTTCCGGCGCACAACGCCGATGAAGCGGTCGCGGAATAGCGCCTGGGCGCGGACCTCCGGACCGGTGGCCGGCCCGATGACGCCGGTATCGAGGTCGACCGTGCCGTCCCGCAACGGCCCGCTGTCCTTGTCCGGCTTTGGCACGAAGCGCAGCCGGAGGCCGGGCGCTTCCTTGCCGATACGGGTCAAGAGGGCCGGTCCGAAATTCTCCACGAAGCCGTCGCTGACGCGCAGCGTGAATGTCCGCCCCAGCCGCTTCAGATCGAGCGCCTCGGCAGGGCGCAGAATTGCCTCCGCTTCCTGCACGACTTGGCCGGCCCGGGCGCGGAGCTCGAGCGCGCGCGGCGTCGGAACCAGCCCGCGCCCGGCCCGCACCAGCAGCGGATCGCCCGTCGCGTCGCGCAGCCGTGCCAGAGTCCGGCTCATCGCGGAGGGGCTGAGCCGCAGCCTTTGCGCCGCGCGCGCCACGCTGCCTTCGGCCAGCACGGCATCCAGGGCGATCAGCAGGTTGAGATCTGGCCGTGACATGCGCCGAAGATAGCAAATCCGGACATGGCGTCAAATGCATGAATAAAGTGCAAAGCATGCATATTCCGCCATATGACGGAAATCCGTATGTCTCTGAGCAGACCGGTTTCGACTGCCGGAGAAACGGAGCCCGCCTTGAATCGAGAACCCACAGGCGACGATCAAAAGGCCGCCGGAAACGCGGCGCCGGCCTCTTCCGCGCGATGGGCGCTGGCCGGTCTTTCGCTATCCATGCTGCTGTCCTCGCTTGGGATCAGCATCGCCAATGTTGCGTTGCCGACGCTGGCGCAGACGTTCGGCGCCTCCTTCCAGCAGATCCAATGGGTGGTGCTCGCCTATCTGCTCGCCACCACCACCCTGATCGTCAGTGTCGGACGATTGGGCGATGTCGTCGGGCGACGGCGCCTGCTCTTGGCCGGCCTATTGCTGTTCACCGCAGCTTCGGTCCTGTGCGGCGCCGCACCCGCTTTGTGGACGCTGATCGCCGCGCGGGCGGCGCAGGGTCTCGGCGCGGCCATCATGATGGCACTTACCATGGCGCTTGTCGGCGAGACGGTGCCACAGGCGAAGACCGGCCGCGCCATGGGTCTGCTCGGCACGATGTCCGCCATCGGCACCGCGCTCGGTCCATCGCTCGGCGGCATGCTGATTGCCGGGCCCGGATGGCGCGCCGTCTTCCTGGTCAATGTCCCGCTCGGTATCGCGGCACTGCTGATCGCGCAACGCCACCTGTCCGCCGCGCGTCAGGCGCCGAACGTCGATCGGATACGCTTTGACGCGGTCGGCACGCTGCTGCTTGCCTTGGTGCTCGCGGCCTATGCGCTGGCCATGACAACCGGCCGCGGCGATTTCGGCGTGCTCAACATGGCTCTGCTGCTGGCGGCGGCGATCGGCGCCGGGCTGTTCATCTGGGTCGAAAAGAAAGTGGTTTCACCGCTGATCCGCTTGGATCTGTTCCGCGATCGCGGGCTAGGCGTCGGCCTGGCGACCGCTATGCTGGTGATGACGGTGATGATGGCGACGCTTGTCGTTGGGCCCTTCTATCTCGGGCGCGGGCTCGGGCTCGATCCGGCGGCGGTAGGCTTGGCGATGTCGGCCGGGCCGCTGGTGACGGCACTATCGGGCATGCCGGCCGGCCGCCTGGTGGATCGCTTCGGCGCACGGCACATGACGGTCGCAGGCCTCGTGGGTGCGGCCGCCGGATGCTTCATTCTCTCCATGTTGCCGGCCAGGTTCGGCGTCGCCGGCTATGTCGCACCGCTCGTTCTCGTCACCGCCAGCTACGCGCTGTTCCAGACGGCGAACAACACGGGAATCATGAAGGACGTCGCCCAGCGCGATCGTGGCGTCGTGGCGGGCCTGCTCAATCTCGGGCGCAATCTCGGCCTCATTACCGGGGCATCGGCGATGGGCGCGGTATTCGCGCTTGCCTCATCGAATGGCGACATGACGCAGGTGGGCCCCGAGACCGTCGCGGCCGGAATGCGGATCACCTTTGCCGTCGGCGGAGTGCTGATTGCCCTCGCCATCGGACTCACAATCGGCGGCCGCATTGGCAGAGGGCGTGCAATATCGACGCAAGACGCGCGATGAGACGCGCCGGAAAAAAGCAAAGGCCGGAGCGGTGGCTCCGGCCTTTGCGTATCTGGATGCGGCGCTGCCTTAGTTCTGGCAACCTTCCTTGATGCCGCAGCTCATGTCGGCATTGAGCGGGCGCTCGGCGATCAACTGCTGATCGATCTGCTTCTGGCGCTCGGCGTCGATCTGCGCCATCTGCGCCTGGAATGCCTTCAGCGCCTTGCCGGTCAGCTTGTCGCCGCTGGCCATCTTCACCTTGGCCGGGTTGACCTGCGAACCGTCGACGAGGATCTCGTAATGCAGGTGCGGGCCGGTGACGCGGCCGGTGGCGCCGACATAACCGATGACGTCGCCCTGCTTGACCTTGTCACCCTTGCTGATGCCCTTGGCGAACTTGCTCATATGGGCATAGGCGGTCTGGTACTGGCCGTTATGGCGGATGCGGATGTAGTTGCCGTAGGCGCCCTTCTTGCCGACCTCGACCACGGTGCCGGCGCCGGCGGCGAAGATCGGCGTGCCGGTGGGCGCGCCGAAATCGATGCCCTTGTGCATCTTGGAATAGCCCATCACCGGATGCATGCGCATGCCGAAGCCGGAGGTGATGCGGGCGCCATCGACCGGCGTGCGCAGCAGCGACTTGCGGATGGCCTCGCCGTTTGGCGTGTAGTACTGGCCGTCGCCATCGCGCTCGAAATAGTAGACCGGGATGGTCTTGCCCGAGAGGGTCATGGCGGCGAACAGGATCTGGCCGGACTTCACGAAATCGCCCTCGGCCGTCTCCTTGCGCTCATACAGGACTTCGAAGGCATCGCCATCCTGGATGTCACGCTGGAAGTCGACGTCGAAGGAGAAGATCTTGATCAGGTCGGCGGTCACCGGCATCGGCAAGCCGGCTTCCTGCGCCGCGCCGAACAGGCTGCTGTCGATCACGCCGGCGACGCGGCGGTTCGCGTCGACCAGCTCCTTGTCGACCGAGGCGGCAATGAAATCGCCGCTGTCGTTGCGCTTCAAGGTGACGTCGGTGGCGACATCCGGCTCGAAGGTCAGGCTGACAAGCTGCGCGTCGCTTTGCTCGTCGCGCTCGGCGGAGCCGTTCGCGATGTTGAGCGTGATCTCCTGGCCGGCGCGCAGGTCGCGCGGCGAGAACACGTCGGACAGGGCGCCGACGGCATCTTCCGCTTCGTCCTGGGTCAGGCCGGCATTGACCAGCACCCCGAAGAGCGTGTCGCCGGGACGCACTTCGACAACCTTCTCGATGTCGCGCGCCACTTCGTCGGCGATGGAATCTTCGCTCGTGTCGGTTTCCGCTGCGCCCCAGGCATAACCAAGCGTCGCCACCGTATCTTGCGTGTCCGAAGAAATGGCGGCCAACTCGACGGGCACCGGATTTGCATACGGCGGAATGGTGATGTCCGGCGCGTTGAACGTGGACGCCGCGAAGATGCGCGCGGTGAAGGGGCTGGTATGGCTCGATGAAGAATCATCCGGCAGCGAAGTCTGCGCGAGAGCGGTCGGCATCGCGCCGAACGACGGCGGCAATTGCGCCAGGTCCGTGCGGCTCGGCGACAGGATCGGCCGGGCGTTGACGGGAATCTCTGCGCCGGTCTCCTCCGAATCCGCGGTCAGTTGTGCGCCGGAAGCGTCGGGCTTGCGCACGGCGATGAGAGTCGGCGCGCTCTTGTGCTGTGCCGGCGCGCTGTCATCGACTTGCGGCGCGCCCAGGTCCGCGGCGATACGCTGGGTCCAGCTCGGTGTTGCCAGTGCGGCGCTCTGCACGAACTGATCGGCCAGCTTGGTGCCGTTGAAGAGATCGGCGGCGGTGGCGTCGGC
>DASZQC010000361.1:0-17832 GCA_035549815.1 Dongiaceae bacterium | reverse complement strand
GGCTCGTTCAACTCCTTGGTGACGTCGAAGCGGTCGACGAACTTGCCCCACGGATAGCTGGGCGAACCCTTGATGCCGTAGCGCTTGTAGTTCTTCTCCTCGGCAGTCCCCGCCGGGTCGCCGCCGAAATATTGATGGAAGTTCTCTTCCGCCGTCAGCACAGTGCCCCACGGGGTCGACCCGCCGCCACAATTGTTGATCATGCCGAGCACCTTGGTGCCCGTGGCGTCGGCGGAGGTCTTCAGGCGATCATGGCCG
This sequence comes from Dongiaceae bacterium, assembly GCA_035549815.1. Lineage (GTDB taxonomy): Bacteria > Pseudomonadota > Alphaproteobacteria > Dongiales > Dongiaceae > Dongia_A. The sequence goes on along the minus strand of DASZQC010000361.1, from coordinate 17,574 downwards.
GCCGCGGGACCGGTGATGGTCATTTCCGTGGTCAGCGTGACGCGGCGATTGTACTGGCTGCCGTCGACGGCCTTCCACACGCCACCATCCTTCTTGATCTCGACGATCGAGCCGCCATGCGCCTCGAGCTCGATCGCGGTGGTCTCCGCGGTCGTGCCTTCCGCCGCCGCCTTGTCATCGGCAAAGCCGGGGAACATCACGTGCGGGTTGGTGTATTCGTGATTGACCCACAGCAGACCGTTCTCGCTGTTGTTGGAACCAGCCGGCAGCGGCATGTAGACGATGAAGTCGTTGTTGTAGCCGAACTGCTTGGCCTGGGCTTCCGCGCTCTGCGCTTTTGGATCGAACTCCGGCGCATCCGCCGTGACCTTGTCGCCCCAACGCAGCAGGATCTGTGCGTCATAGCCTTCCGCCACATGCAGCTTGTCGTCGTAGGCATGCGGAATTTCCGAGAATTGCAGGCTCGACGTCGAGGTCGCCGCTTCCGCCTTGCGCGCCGCGAGGCCGCCCACGGCGGTCAGCGCGGTCGTCGCCAGCAGGCCGGTCAACGCGGCGCGGCGGCTGAAGCGGATATTGGCGAGCTCGGCGAAAGTGGCTCCCGAAGAAGAGTTGCTCGGGCGCGAATCGTCCTCGTCCTTCAGGACGGTCGGCAGGCGGTAATGGCGATCACTGGTCATAGCGGCTTCTCCCTGAATTGACCGCGCCGGCAACATAGTGTCGCCGACTGTCATTTCGGTTGTTAACCGAGTGCGATGACCGATCCGTGGACCCGAAATTACAAATATATGACGAGCCTGTGGATAAATGCGGACAAGGCCGCGTGCTGTCTAGGCCGCGCCCAGTACGCCCTCACGGATGGTGACCGCGCGGTCCATGCGCCGCGCGATCTCCATATTGTGTGTCGCGATCAGCGCCGCCACGCGATCCTCGCGCACCAATTGCGCCAGCATCGCGAACACATCGTCCGCCGTATGGACGTCGAGATTTCCCGTCGGCTCATCCGCCAGCACGATCGAGGGCGCGTTGGCCAGTGCGCGGGCAATGGCGACACGCTGCTGCTCGCCGCCCGACAGCTTGGCCGGACGATGGCTGAGACGTTCGCCCAGGCCGACCCGCTTCAGCAACGATGTCGCCCGCTCGCGCGCCGCCGATTTCGATTTGCCGGCGATCATCTGCGGCAGCACGACATTCTCCAGCGCGGAGAATTCCGGCAGCAAGTGGTGATACTGGTAGACGAAGCCCATGGTTGTCCGCCGAAGCGCCGTGCGCTTGTCGTCGGACAGCCCGCGCGTCGGCGTGCCTTTGATCACCACCTCGCCCTCGGCCTGATGCTCCAGCAGGCCGGCGATGTGCAGCAGGGTCGACTTGCCCGAGCCGGACGGGCCGACCAGCGCAACCATCTCGCCCGGCTGCAGTTTGAGGTCGGCGCCGCGGATCACTTCCAGCCAGCCATTGCCGGCCTGGCGGAAGCGTTGCTGCACGCCTTTCAGTTCGAGCGCGGCGTTACTCATAGCGCAGCGCCTCCACCGGATCGAGCCGCGCGGCGCGCCACGCGGGATAGAGCGAGGCCAGCAGAGTCAGCACCAAAGCCATGCCGACGATCAGCGCCACCTCCAGCGGCTCCACGATCGCCGGCAGCCTGGACAGGAAGTAGATCGTCTCGTTGAACAGAGGCACGCCGGTCAGCCCTTCCAGCCAGCGGCGGATGGTCTCGATATTCGCGGCGAAGGCCGTGCCCAGCAGGCAGCCCAGCAAGGTGCCGACGATGCCGATGCTGGCGCCGGACAGCAGGAACACGCGCAGGATGGTTCCGCGCGTGGCGCCCATGGTGCGCATGATGGCGATGTTCCGCCCCTTCTCCTTCACCAGCATGATCTGGCCGGAGATGATGTTGAAGGCGGCGACGATGATGATCAGGGTCAGGATCAGGAACATGACGTTCCGCTCCACCTCGATCGCGCCGAACAAATTGGCGTTGGCGAGCTGCCAATCGGAGAGCTGGTAGCCGGGGCCGAGCGTCTTCGCCAGTTCGGTCTTGATCGTGGGAACGTCGGCCAGATTCCGTGCCATCACCTCGAAGTCGCTGACCGCGCCGCGCTGCTTGAAATAGACCTGTGCGGCTTCCAGCGGGATGTAGATGAAAGAGCTGTCGTACTCGTACATGCCGACATCGAAGATGGCGACGACCTCGAATTCCTTGATCCGCGGCAGCGTCCCGCCCATGGTCGCCGTCGTTTGCGGCGAGATCGCCTTGAAGGTCGAGCCGATACGCAGACCGAGCTGTTGTGACATCTTGATGCCGATCATGGCGACATCCTCGCCATGGAAATTATCGAGCGAGCCATCGACCACGCTGTCGGCCAGCAGCGATCGCTTTTTCAAATCCTCTTGCCGGAAGCCGCGGATATAGGCGCCGACACCGGTCCCGCTGGCGGAGATGAAGACCTGGCCGTCGATCATCGGGGAGACGCTCTGCACCCCCGGCAGAACCTTGAGCCTCTCCGCCATCGCCTCGTAATCCGGCAAAGGCCCCTGCATCGAGGTGATTGTGATGTGGCTCTGCACGCCGAGGATGCGGCCCAGCAACTCGGCACGGAAGCCGTTCATCACCGACATGACGACGATCAGGGTCGCCACGCCGAGCGCGATGCCGAGCAGCGAAAAGCCGGCGATGACCGAGACGAACCCCTCCTCCCGCCTGGCGCGCAGATAGCGGAAGGCGACGAGGCGTTCGAAGGCGGAAAAGATCATGCGCCCATCCGCTGCAGGGCGGCGTCGACGCTGAGCTCGAGCTTCTCGCCCGACTTGCGGTTCTTCAGCTCGACCTGGCCCTTGGCAGCGCCACGCGGGCCGATCGCCATCTGCCACGGCAGACCGATCAAATCCATCTCGGCGAACTTGGCGCCGGCGCGCTCGTCACGGTCGTCATAGAGCACGTCGACCTTGGCGTTCTGCAGCTTGGCGTAGATGTCTTCGCAGATCTTGTCGCAGGCGGCATCGCCGACCTTGAGGTTGATCAAGCCGACCTTGAACGGCGCCACGCTCTCCGGCCAGATGATGCCGTTCTCGTCATGGCTCGCCTCGATGATGGCGGCCGGCATGCGCGACACACCGATGCCGTAGGAGCCCATATGGACGGCGACGGGATTGCCGTCCTTGTCCTGGACCACGGCCTTCAGCGGCTCGGAATACTTGGTGCCGAAATAGAAGATGTGGCCGACCTCGATGCCGCGGCCGACATAGCGTCGCGCTTCGGGCACCTGCTTCTCGAACAGGCCGGCATCATGCTTCTCATCGGTGCGGGCATAGAGCGAGGTGAAGTGGTCGACGACACCCTGAACCGCGCCGGCATCGGCATAGGAGATGTCCTTGCCCAGCACGTCGAACTCCAGGAAGTCGCGGTCGCAGAACACCTGGCTTTCGCCGGTGTCGGCCAGCAGGATGAATTCATGGCTGAGGTTGCCGCCGATCGGGCCGGTGTCGGCCTCCATCGGGATGACCCGCATGCCCATGCGCGCGAAGGTGCGCAGATAGGCGACGAAGAACTTGTTGTAGGCGCGCTTCGCCCCTTCGAAATCCATGTCGAAGGAATAGGCGTCCTTCATCAGGAACTCGCGGCCGCGCATCACGCCGAAGCGCGGGCGGACCTCGTCGCGGAACTTCCACTGGATGTGATAGAGCATCTGCGGCACGCCGCGATACGACTTCACCGCGTCGCGGAAGATCTGGGTGATCTGCTCCTCGTTCGTCGGACCATAAAGCATCTCGCGCTCGTGCCGGTCGGTGATGCGCAGCATCTCCTTGCCGTAGGCTTCGTAGCGGCCGGATTCACGCCACAGATCGGCCGACTGGATGGTCGGCATCAACACTTCCTGCGCCCCGGCCCGATCCTGCTCCTCGCGTACGATGCGCTCGATGTTCTTCAGCACCTTGAAGCCCATCGGCAGCCACGAATAGATGCCGGCGCTGGCCTGGCGGATCATGCCGGCCCGCAGCATCAGGCGGTGGGAGACGATCTGCGCCTCGGCGGGATTCTCTTTGAGGGTGGGCAGGAAGAAACGGGACGAACGCATCTGGCCTCTCAGGTGGGGCGAGCTTTGTGGACGACAAATCCGGCGGAATGTAGGCAAAGGCGGCGGGGCTGTCCACCCGCCGCGATCGTCCAACAGCCTGAAAAATGGCGGATTTCCGCCTATTTCCCGGTCAGTTTGGCGCGGCAGGCCTCTTCCAGGGCGGCGGTCTCGGGATCGTTCAGAAGCTGGTCCTCGTAATAGACCTTGTCGCCCCGCACCTGGACGATGCCGACCTGCGCCTTGGCCTCGTACAGCACCGAATTGGCGGGGATGCCGTATTTGTCCTGGATCAGCACTTCGAGCGGAATGTAGATCACGTCCGGCAACTTCAATTGCGAGCCGCCGTTGAGATCGGCCGGCGCCACCGGATTGCCGTGCACGTCGACGCCCGGCTGATAGGTCACGTCCGGCGCCGGCTCGTGCTTCACCACGAGCTGTCGACAGTCGCGTTCGGAAATGGCGATCTCCGCCCGGGCCGAAGCGGCGCCGAGAGCGGCGAGAATGATGGTCCCAAGGATGGCGAACAGGTTGCGCATAGGTTCATGCTACCACACGGCCCCTCGCCCGGCGATCACAGTCAGGCGACCATCGTGGGGCGCCTACAGGCGCATGACGTGGACCTTGGTGACCGGCTTCTTGTCGTAGGCCTTGTGGAACCAGCGCCGGGCCGCCAGGCGGGCCGTTTCGGCGACCTCGTCGGTCAGCGTCAATTGCGCCTTGCTGAGGCCGCCGACGGCATCGGCGACCGCCTCTTCCATCTCTTTCATCGCCTCTGCCGCCGCCTCTCCACCGTCCAGCAGGCCCTCCAGGCTGACCTGCGGCGGAGCGAGCAATTTGCCGTCCTTGCCCAGCGCCAGCGACACCATGATCAGGCCGTTGAAGCTCATGCGGTGGCGATGGCGGATCATGTCGCCGTCGAGGCGCAGGAGGCTCTTGCCGTCCAGACCCAGGCGGCCCGACGGCACCTGGGCAACGATCTCCGCCGGGCCTGGCGCCAGGCGGATGAGCGTGCCGTTCGCGGCCTCGAGGGCTTCCGGGACCTGGCACGCCTTGGCCAGCGCCACATGCTCCTTGATGTGGCGCGCTTCGCCATGCACCGGGATGGCGATGCGCGGGCGGACCATCTGGTACATCTCGGTCAGCTCGTCGCGCGCCGGATGGCCGGAGACGTGAATGTCCTCGTCGCGGTCGGTGATCACCTCGACGCCTTGCAGCGCCAGGTCGTTCTGCAGCCGCGCGATGGATTTCTCGTTGCCCGGGATGGTGCGCGAGGAGAAGACCACGGAATCACCCGGCTCCAGCGTGACGTGCGGATGCTCCTTGCGCGCGATGCGGGCCAGCGCCGAGCGCGGCTCGCCCTGACTGCCGGTGCAGATCATCAGGATCTTGTCGCGCGGGAAAAAGCCGACATCGTGCTCCTGCACGAAGTCCGGCAGGCCGTTCAGGTAGCCGTTCTCCTGCGCCGCAGCGACCATGCGCCACAGCGATCGCCCGACCAGCGCGCACTGCCGCCCATGCTCCGCGGCGACTTCCGCGATGGTGCCGAGCCGCGCCACGTTGCTGGCGAAGCAGCCGACGGCGACGCGGTTCTTCAATGTGCCGATCAGCGCGCGCAGGGACTCCCGCACGTCGGCCTCCGAGCCGGACTGGCCCTCGACGAAGACATTGGTGGAATCGCAAACCATCGCCAGCACGCCGCCATCGCCCAGCTTGCGTAGCGCCTTCTCGTCCGAGGTCATGCCAAGGAGCGGATTGGGGTCGAACTTCCAGTCGCCGGTATGCAGCACCGCGCCCATCTTGGTGCGCACGACGACGGCGTTGGGCTCCGGGATCGAGTGGGTCAGCGTGATGAGCTCGACCTCGAATGGGCCCAGCGACACCTGGCCCGACATCGGGATATGGGTGATCGGCGCCTCGTGCAGCAGCCCCGCTTCTTCCAGCTTGCGGCGCAGCACCGAGGCGGTAAAGGGTGTGGCGTAAAGCGGGCAACGCAACTGCGTCCAGAGGTACGGCACGGCGCCGATGTGATCTTCATGCGCGTGCGTGAGGACCAAGCCGACCAGATCATCGCGCCGTTCGCGGATGAATTCGGGGTCGGGCATGATGACCTCGATGCCCGGCGTTGATTCATCGCCGAAGGTGACGCCGAGATCGACCATCAGCCACTTGCCGGCATGACCATAGAGATTGAGGTTCATGCCGATTTCGCCCGCGCCGCCCAGGGCCAGGAACAGGAGCTCGTCGGATTTGGGCGTGAGAGCGTCCGTCATTGATGCTCCGTAAGCCACATCTTCTCAATCGTCATGGTCGGGCTTGGCCCGACCATCCACGAGTTTCGATGAGCGAGATTACGCTGTCGCAGGCAAACTCGTGGATGCCAGGGCCAAGCCCTGGCATGACGGGATGAGTGATGGTTTCGAAACAGTTCCTCTATCCTCATTCTCAGCCGCGATTACGGCGATAAATTTCGATCAGGCCGCGCGTGGTGATCTCCTGGTCCAGGTGGCGCAGCACCGGCGTCGCGCCGTGGAACAGGGGCGCCAGGCCGCCGGTGGCGATCACGTCCAGATCGGCGCCATGCTCCGCTCTGAACTCGGCATTGATGCGGGCGACCACGCCTTCGATCAACCCGATATAGCCGAAAAAGATACCCGATTGCATGGCGGTCAGCGTGTCCTTGCCGATGGCCCGCGCCGGCTTCTCGACCGCGATGCGCGGCAGCTTGGCGGTCATGTTGTGCAAGGCTTCCAGGCTGAGATTGATGCCCGGAGAGATGGCGCCACCCAGGTAATTGCCCGCTGCGTCGACTACGTCGAAGGTCGTGGCAGTGCCGAAATCCACCACCACCAGCGGCTTTTTGTAATGGATATGGCCGCCGATGGCGTTGGCGAGGCGGTCGGCGCCGACCTCCGTCGGCTTGTCGAGCAGCACCTTGATGCCGAGCTTCACCGACGGGTCGCCCACCACCAGCGGCGTGGTCTTCAGATGCTTCTCGCACAGCATGTTCAGGTGGAACAGGCTTTGCGGCACCACGGTGGCGATGATGCAGCCGGTGATGTCGGAGAGCTTCATGCCCGACATCTGCATGAGCTGGTTCAGCCACACGACATACTGGTCGGCGGTGCGCTGCGCGTCGGTCTTGACCCGCCAGTCGGCGATCATCTTGCCGTCCTTGCAGACGGCGAATTTCACGTTGGTGTTGTTGGCGTTGATGGTCAGCAGCATCGCTCAGCCCCCGCTTGGCCCCGGCGCCTGGGACGGGAAATATACATCACCCGCGGAAATCCGCCGCTCCCCGCCTTCCGGCAGGGCCAGGCGCAGGGCCCCGTCGCTGTCCAGGTCGCGGAAGGTGCCGTGCAGCGAGCCGCTTTGCAGGCGCACCTCGATCGGCTGGCCGATGCCGACGGCACGACGGCGCCAGGCCGGCTCGATGGCCGCGAAGCCGCCTTGCTCCCACGCCGCGTAGGCCGGCGCGAAGGCCGCCAGCAACCGGTCCAGCAGTTCGCGCGGCTGGATCAGCGCGGCGCCGTTCGCCAGCAGGTCGGTCACCGGGTAAGGCGTATCCGCGGGGTGGCTCAGGATGTTCACGCCCATCCCTAGAATCACGAACGGCGCGGCGCCCGGCACCGCCTGGGTCTCCAGCAGGATGCCGCTGACCTTGCGGCCGTTCAGCAGCAGGTCATTCGGCCATTTGTGCGCCACCCGGATGGTCGGCGGCAGGATCGCCTGCACGGCATCGCCCAGCGCCAGCACGGCCACGAAGCCGAGGGTCGCGATCTCGCCCGCCGGCCGCGCCGGCCGCAGCAGCAGCGAGGTGTAGAGATTGCCCTTGGGCGAGGACCAGTCCCGGCCCCTTCGCCCGCGCCCCTTGGTCTGCAAGTCGGCGCGGATGACGAGGCCGGCCTGCTCGCCCTGCAGCGCCCGCTGCCGGCAAGCGTCGTTGGTGCTGTCGATCTCCGCGACTTCCTCGACCCGGAAGATCAGGCTCATCCCGCGAAGAGCGAGGCCGCCGCGGCGGCGGTGGAGGTCTGCAGCGGATTGATGAACAGGATGCCGATGGCGACCACGGCCAGCGATCCGGCCAGCACCAGCTTCAGCGAACCGTCGACGCGGTCGAAGGTCGCGACCGGCTCGTCGAAATACATGACCTTCACGATGCGGACATAGTAATAGGCCGACACCACGCTGGTCAGCACGCCGATCACCGCCAGCAGGAACATGCCCGCATCGACGGCGGCGGCGAACACCATCCACTTGCCGAAGAAACCGGCCAGCGGCGGAATGCCCGCCATGGAGAACAGGATCGCGGCAAAGATATGGGCGAGCCAGGGCTGGCTTTTCGCGAGACCGGCGAGATCGGCGATCTCCTCGACCATCTGCCCCTTCTGGCGCATGGCTAGGATCACGGCGAAGGCGCCCAAGGTCATCGGCACGTAGATCGCCATGTAGAACAGCAAGCCGCTAACGCCCTGCGCCGATCCGGCGGCGAGGCCGACCAGCGCATAGCCGATATTGCCGATCGAGCTGTAGGCCATCAGGCGTTTGATGTTGCGCTGGCCGAGCGCCGCGAAGGCGCCCAGCGCCATGGAAGCGATGGAGACGGCGACGATGATCTGCTGCCATTGTGGCGTGATGCCGCCGAAGGCCTCCACCAGCACGCGGGTGAAGAGCGCGATGGCCGCCACCTTGGGCGCCGCCGCGAAGAAGGCCGTGATCGGGGTCGGCGCACCCTCATAGACGTCCGGCGTCCACATATGGAACGGCACGGCGGAGATCTTGAAGGCCAGTCCCGCGCACAGGAACACCAGCCCGACGATGATGCCGATGGAGGGCGTGGTGCCGGCCGTCAGCACCTGCGCCAGGCCGGTGAAGCTGACCGTGCCGGCGAAGCCATAGATCATCGACGCGCCATAGAGCAGCATGCCCGAGGACAGCGCGCCGAGGACGAAGTACTTCAGGCCCGCTTCGGTCGATTTCACGGTGTCACGGCGGATCGCGGCGGTCACGTAGAGCGCCAGGCTCTGCAGCTCCAGCCCGACATAGAGCGAGATGAGATCGTTGGCCGAGATCATCATCATCATGCCGAGGGTGGCGAGCAGCATCAGCAGCGGCAGCTCGAACCGCGCCATCCCCTCGCGCTGGGCATAGGGCAAGGACATCCAGATCGCGAAGAAAGCCGCGATCAGGGTCAGGGTCTTGGCGAAGATGGCGAACTGGTCGACGACGAAATGGCCGCCGAACGCCGTCTGCGCCCCGGCGCTGACGTCCAGGCCGATGATGATGACGATCGCCACGACGATGACCGCCATGGCCAGCAGGCCGATGGGCCGCATGGCCTTGTCGCCCAGGAAGGCGCCGACCAGCAGCAGGACCATGCTGGCAACGGCAATCCAGATTTCCGGCAGGGCCAGGCTTGCGTTCATATCCATCACTGGCTCCCCGATTCTGATTCAACCGGCGTTCCCGGGGCGGCCGGTTCAGTCGGTGTCGTCGGCTCGGTCGCGGGTTCCGTGGTCGCCGGCGCGGCCGGCTCTTCCGCCGCGGCGGGCGCGATGATGCCCGGCGCCTGTGTGCCGGTCGCGGTCTGGTAGTTGGTCAGCAACTGCTCCACCGCCGGGCCGGTGATCGAGGTGAAGCTCGCCGGATAGATGCCCATCCACAGCACGATCAGGATCAGCGGCACGAAGATCGCGACCTCGCGGGGCGAGAGATCCAGCATCGCCTTGACGTCTTCCTTCTCCAACTGGCCGAAGACGACGCGGCGATAGAGCCACAGCATGTAGGCGGCGCCCAGGATGATGCCCGTGGTGATCAGGAAGGCGAGCCAGGTGCTGGCCTGGAACGCGCCCGCCATCACCAGGAACTCGCCGATGAAGCCGCTGGTGCCCGGCAGGCCGACCGAGGCCATGGTGAAGATCATGAAGGCAAAGGCATAGCGCGGCATGTTGTTGACCAGGCCGCCATAGCGCGCGATCTCGCGGCTGTGCAGCCGGTCGTAGACCACGCCGACGCAGAGGAACAGCGCGCCGGAGACGATGCCGTGGCTCAGCATCTGGATGATGGCGCCTTCGACACCCTGCCGGTTGAAGGTGAAGATGCCGGCGGTGACAAAACCCATATGCGCCACCGACGAATAGGCGATCAGCTTCTTCATGTCGGTCTGCGCCAGCGCCACCAGCGAGGTGTAGATGACGGCCACGACGCTGAGCGCGAAGACCAGCGGCGTCAGGGTCATCGAGGCATCCGGCAGCATCGGGATGGAGAAACGCAGGAAGCCGTATCCGCCCATTTTCAGCAGCACGCCGGCCAGGATGACGGAGCCGGCCGTCGGTGCCTCCACGTGCGCGTCGGGCAGCCAGGTATGGACCGGCCACATCGGCACCTTGACCGCGAAGGACGCGAACAAGGCGAGCCAAAGCCAGATCTGCAGGCCAGGCGCGAACTTCTGCGTCATCAGGGTCGGAATGTCGGTCGTCCCGGCGATGTCGTACATGGTCAGGATGGCGACCAGCATCAGCACGGAGCCGAGCAAGGTGAACAGGAAGAACTTGAACGCCGAATAGACCCGCCGCGGCCCGCCCCAGACGCCGATGATGATGAACATCGGGATCAGCACGCCTTCGAAGAAGACATAGAAGGCGACGAAATCCAGCGCGCAGAAGGTGCCGACCATCAGGGTCTCGAGCGCCAGGAAGGCGATCATGTATTCCTTGACTCGCACGCTGATCGCTTCCCAGCTCGCCAGGATGCAGACCGGCGTCAGCAGGGTCGACAGGATGACGAACGGCATGGAAATGCCATCGACGCCCATCCGGTAGCTGATGTTGAGGGCCGGGATCCACTCCGCCCGCTCCTCGAACTGGAAGCCGGGATTGGCGCGGTCGAAGCCGAACCACAGCAGCAGCGACAGCACGAAGACGATGGAGGACGTCCACAGCGCCACCCAGCGGGCGTTGCGCGCGACGCTCTCGTCCTCGCCGCGAATGGTGGCGATGACCAGCGCGCCCACCAGCGGCAGGAAGGTGATGATCGACAGCAGGTTGGGAATATTGTGCATCGAAAAGCTCACCAACCGCCGCCAAACATGTACCAGGTGATCAGGATCACCACGCCGATCAGCATGGCGAAGGCATAGTGATAGACATAGCCGGACTGCAGCCGCATCGCCTTCCGGCCGATCTCCTGCGAGACCGCGGCGATGCCGTCGGGCCCGAGCCGATCGATGATCGCGCCGTCGCCGCCCTTCCACAGGCCGAAGCCCAGCGCCTTGGCCGGCTTCACGAAGATCGCCTCATAGAGCTCGTCGAAATACCACTTGTTGAGCAGGAAGCGGTACAGGCCGCCCATCGCCCCAGCGATCTTGCCCGGCAGGTCGGTGCGGAACATGTAGAGCAGGTAGGCCAGCGCGATGCCGACGATGCCCACCACCAGCGGCGCCAGCTTCACCCACAGCGCGACCTCGTGCGCGTGGTGCGGCACTTCGTTCTCCGGCCCGTAGAAGATCGACGCGCCCCAGAAATGCTCCATCTCGTGGCCGACGAAATATTCATAGAAGAGGATGCCGGAGAACAAGGCGCCGACCGCCAGCACGATCAGCGGCACCAGCATCACCCACGGGCTCTCATGCACGTGGTGATAGGTCTCGTGGTCGGCCCGTGTCTCGCCATGGAAGGTCATCAGCAGCAGGCGCCAGGAATAGAAGGCCGTCATCAGCGCGGCGCCGATGCCGATCCAATAGGCGAAGGTGCCGACACCGGTATGCGCCGCGAAGGCCGATTCCAGGATGATGTCCTTGGAATAGAAGCCGGCGAAACCGAACAGGCCGGGGATACCGATGCCGGCCAGCGCAAGGCTGCCGATCCACATCAGCACGTAGGTCCACTTGATCAGCTTCCAGATGCCGCCCATGCGGCGCATGTCCTGCTCGTCCGACATGGCGTGGATGACCGAGCCGGCGCAGAGGAACAGCAGCGCCTTGAAGAAGGCATGGGTGAACAGGTGGAACATGGCCGCGCCATAGGCGCCGACGCCCGCGGCGAAGAACATGTAACCGAGCTGGCTGCAGGTCGAATAGGCGATGACGCGCTTGATGTCGTTCTGCACCAGGCCGACCGTCGCGGCGAAGAAAGCCGTGCAAGCGCCGACCACGGTCACCACCATCTTGGCCTCCGGCGCGAACTCGAACATCGGCGACAGGCGGCAGACCATGAACACGCCCGCCGTCACCATGGTGGCGGCGTGGATCAGAGCGGAAACCGGCGTCGGGCCTTCCATCGCGTCCGGCAGCCAGGTGTGCAGGCCGAGCTGCGCCGATTTGCCCATGGCGCCGACGAACAGCAGCAAACACAGGCAGGTCAGCACATCGACATTGGCGCCGAGGAAATTGAAGGTCTGGCCCACCTTGTCCGGCGTCGCCGCGAACACGGTGTTGAAGTCGACCGACCCGAACAGCATGAACACGCCCATGATGCCGAGCGCGAACCCGAAGTCGCCGACGCGGTTGACCAGGAACGCCTTGATGGCGGCGGCATTGGCGCTCGGGCGATGGTACCAGAAGCCGATCAGCAGGTAGGAGCAGAGGCCCACGCCCTCCCAGCCGAAGAACATCTGCATGAAATTGTCGGCCGTCACCAGCATCAGCATGCAGAAGGTGAACAGGCTCAAATAAGCCATGAAGCGCGGCTTGGAATGGTCGTGGCTCATGTAGCCGATGGAATAGACATGGACCATCGACGACACAGTGGTCACCACCACCAGCATGACCGCGGAAAGCTGGTCGACGCGCACCGCCCACTTCGCCTCGAAGGCGCCGCTGGCGAACCAGGTGAACAGCTCCGTCGTGCGCACGTCGCCTCCGATGGCAACCTGGAAGAAGGCCACCCAGGCCAGCGCGCAGGAGATCAGCAGGAAGCCGGAGGTGATCCACTGCGCCGCCAGGTCGCCGATGCGACGATTGCCGAGGCCGGCGATCAGCGCGCCGAGCAGCGGCAGTGCGACGATTGCAACATCCATCGTGCCTTACCCCTTCATCACATTGAGGTCTTCGACCTCGATGGAGCCGCGATTGCGGAAATAGACCACCAGAATGGCGAGACCGATCGCGGCCTCGGCCGCGGCCACGGTCAGGATGAACATCGCGAAAACCTGGCCCACCATGTCCTCCATGAAGCTGGAGAACGCCACCAGGTTGATGTTGACGGAGAGCAGGATGAGCTCGACCGACATCAGGATGATGATGACGTTCTTGCGGTTGAGGAAAATGCCGAACACGCCGACCGTGAACAGGATCGCCGCGACCGTCAGGTAGTGGCCCAGGCTGATGGTCATGGTTACACCCCCGTCCCTGTCGGGATTTTCTTCATCTCGACCGAGCGGCGGTCGCGCGCCACCTGGGCGGCGATGCGCTGCCGCTTGACCCCTTCCCGCTCCCGGTGCGTCAGCACGATGGCGCCGATCATGGCGATCAGCAGCACCAGGCCGGACGCCTGGAACAGGTAGAAATAGTCGGTGTAGAGGATGCGTCCCAGTGCCTCGGTATTGCCGATCTGGTCGGCCGGCGGCGTGGGCGAGCCAGCAATGGCGCTGACCGCCGGCGGGATCGCGCCGCTGGCGACGACGAAGATGATCTCCGCCGCCAGCACCACGCCGATGATGGCACCGATGCCGGCATAGCGCACGAAACCTTCGCGCAAAGCGGCGAAATTGATGTCCAGCATCATGACCACGAACAGGAACAAAACCGCGACCGCGCCGACATAGACGACGACCAGCATCATCGCCAGGAATTCCGCCCCCAACAGGACGAACAGGCCCGCCGCGTTGAAGAAGGTCAGGATCAGGAACAGCACCGAATAGACCGGGTTGCGGTTGACCACCACCAGGATGGCGGAGATCACCGCCACCGCGGCAAAGACATAGAAGGCAAGAGCTTGAACGATCATTCCGTCCCCCGGACCCGACGCTTTGAACGTCAGCGATACGGCGCGTCGGCGCGCAGGTTCGCGGCGATCTCGGATTCCCACCGGTCGCCGTTCTCCAGCAGCTTCTGCTTGTTGTACAAAAGTTCCTCGTGCGTCTCGGTGGCGAACTCGAAATTCGGCCCCTCGACGATCGCATCCACCGGGCATGCCTCCTGGCAGAAACCGCAATAGATGCACTTGGTCATGTCGATGTCGTAGCGCGTGGTGCGGCGGCTGCCGTCCTCGCGCGGCTCGGCCTCGATGGTGATGGCCTGCGCCGGGCACACCGCCTCGCACAGCTTGCAGGCGATGCAGCGCTCTTCGCCGTTCGGATAGCGGCGCAGCGCATGCTCGCCGCGGAAGCGCGGCGACAGCGGCCCCTTCTCATAGGGGTAGTTGATGGTGACCTTCGGCTTGAACACGTATTTGAAGGTCAGCCACATGCCGCCCAGCAGCTCCTGGAGCAGGAAGGACTTGGCAGCGCGGTTGATGACGGACATGGCGATGCCTCAATTCTTCGGCAGCAGGTCGAAGCCGACCAGCACGCCGGCGGTCAGCACGACGAAAAACAGCGAAACCGGCAGGAACACCTTCCAGCCCAGGCGCATGAGCTGGTCATAGCGATAGCGCGGGAAGGTCGCGCGCACCCACAGGAAGCAGAAGGCGACGAAGCCGATCTTGGCGGCGAACCACAGGCCATGCCAGGCGATCTGCCACCCGCTGCCTTCCGCGAACGGCTCCCAGCCGAAGACCGGCATCCAGCCGCCCAGGAAGAGGATCGAGGTCATCGCGCTCATCAGCCAGATGTTGGCGTATTCGCCGAGGAAGAAGAGCGCGAAGGTCATCGCCGAATATTCGGAGAAGTAGCCGGCGACCAGCTCCGACTCCGCTTCCGGCAGGTCGAAGGGCGGACGGTTGGTCTCGGCCAGCGCCGAAATGAAGAAGATCACCGCCATCGGCAGCAGCGGGATGACGAACCAGATGTTCGCCTGCGCGCGGACGATGTCACTCAAATTCAGCGACCCGACGCAGAGCAAGACCGTCACCAGCACGAAGCCGATGGAGACTTCGTAGGACACCATCTGCGCGGCGGAGCGCAGCGCGCCCAAAAACGGATATTTCGAGTTGGACGCCCAGCCGGCCACCACCACGCCATAGACGCCGAGCGACGAGATGGCGAACAGATAGAGGATGCCGACATTGATGTCGGCGATGACGATGCCGTCGCCGAACGGGATCACCGCCCAGGCGATCAGGCCGAGGGTGAATGTGATCATCGGCGCGACCAGGAACGGGATGCGGCTGGCGCCGGAAGGAATGATGGTCTCCTTCATCAGGAGCTTCAAACCGTCGGCGAAGGGCTGCAGCAAGCCCCAGGGCCCGACCACGTTCGGGCCGCGGCGCATCTGCATCGCCGCCATCACCTTGCGCTCCGCATAGGTAAGATAAGCGACCGCAACCAGCAGCGGCACGACCACCGCCAGGATCTGGATCAGGATGAGGATCGTCAACCCGACCGGCGTGGTGAAGAAACCGCCCCAGAGACTATCCACGAAACTAGCCATGGGTGCCCGTCCCCGTGCTGGGTGCCACGAACGCCTCGGTACACTTGGCCATGGTTTCCGACGCGCGGCTGATCGGGTCGGTCATGTAGTAATTGCCGATCGCCATCTGGAAAGCGCGCGCGGTGACGTTGCCATCGGCACCGAAGGTCTCCCACGCGGCTGGCGTAATGGCGTTCAGCTTCTGCAGGTTCGGCGCGGCCTTGAACAACGCCTTGCGCAACTGGTCGAGCGAGTCATAAGGCAGCGGCTGGTCGAGCTTGGCCGACAAAGCGCGCAGGATCGCCCAATCCTCCTTGGCCTCGCCCGGCGCATAGGTCGCCTGGCGCGTCATCTGCGGCCGGCCTTCGGTATTCACATAGATGCCGGACTTCTCGGTATAGGCCGAGCCCGGCAGGATCACGTCGGCGCGATGCGCGCCGGCGTCGCCGTGATGGCCCTGATAGACCACGAAGGCCTTGCCCAACTTCGCCATGTCGATCTCGTCGGCGCCGAGCAGATGGACGAATTCGATTTCGCCCTTGGCGGCACCGTCCAGGATGCCGGCCACGTCGCGGCCACCCTGCTGCGGCACGAAGCCGATCTCCAGACCGCCCACCCGGGCGGCCGCGGTCTGCAGCACGTTGAAGCCGTTCCAATCCTCACGGACCAGGTTGCAGGCATCGGCGGCCTTGCGGGCGAGTGACAACACAGCGGCACCTTCCGCGCCACGCAATGCCCCCTGCCCCAGGATCAGCATGGGCGCCTTGGCGTTCTTCAGCGCCTCGGCAAAGGCATGCGCACCGGATGCGATCTGGCCCAGCACATCGGCCGTCTGGCCCAGATGCTGGTATGGATAGGTCAGGTCGAGCTGCGGCCCGATTACCGCGACCTTCAGGCCACCCTTCAGATAGCGCTTGCGGATGCGCGAATTGACCAGCGGGGCTTCCCAGCGCGGGTTGCTGCCGACGATCAGGATGGCATCGGCTTTCTCGATGCCGTTGATCGTGGAATTGAACAGCCACGACGCGCGCGCCCTCGAATCCAGCGCCGCGCCATCCTGCCGGCAATCGATGTTGGGCGAACGTAGCGAGGCCATCAGGCCTTTCAGCGCGAACATCGCCTCCGCATCCACCATGTCGCCGGCGATGGCCGCGATGCGGCTGCCCGGCAGACCTTTGAGCTTCGCCGCGACGGCATCCAGAGCGTCCGGCCAGCTTGCCGGGCGCAGCTTGCCGTCGACCCGGATATAGGGCCGGTCCAGGCGCTGCCGCTTCAGGCCGTCCACGGCGTAGCGCGACTTGTCGGCCAGCCATTCCTCGTTCACGTCGTCATTGGTGCGCGGCAGGATGCGCAGCACCTCGCGCCCGCGATAATCGACGCGAATGCTGGCGCCGACCGCGTCCATCACGTCGACGGAATCGACCTTCTGCAATTCCCATGGCCGCGCGATGAAGGCATAGGGCTTGGAGGTCAGCGCACCGACCGGGCATAGGTCGATTAGATTGCCCGACAGCTCCGAATTGATCGTCTTCTCGACATAGGTGCCGACTTCCATGTGCTCGCCGCGCCCGGTGGCGCCCAGCACCTCGACGCCGGCCACTTCGGTCGCGAAGCGGATGCAGCGCGTGCACTGGATGCAGCGCGTCATCTCGGTCTTCACGATCGGGCCTAGCTCCTTGTCCGGCACCGCGCGCTTCATCTCGCGGTAGCGCGAAGAGCCATGACCATAGGCCATCGCCTGGTCCTGCAAATCGCACTCGCCGCCCTGGTCGCAGATCGGGCAATCCAGCGGATGGTTGATCAGCAGGAATTCCATGACGCCGCGCCGCGCCTTCTGCACCACCGGCGAATCGGTCTTGATCACCATGCCGTCGGCGACAGGCATGGCGCAGCTCGCGATCGGCTTCGGCGCTTTCTCCTGCTCGACCAGGCACATGCGGCAATTGCCGGCGACCGACAGGCGCTCGTGGTAGCAGAAACGCGGCACCTCGACGCCGG
>DASZQC010000360.1:0-23831 GCA_035549815.1 Dongiaceae bacterium | reverse complement strand
TGGTGAATGGGCCGGAATCGTTCACGCCGGACGGCAATTTCATCCTTGGCGAGGCGCCGGAGGTGCGGAACGTCTTCGTCGGCGCCGGCTTCAACGCCTTCGGCATCGCGTCCGGAGGCGGCGCCGGGCGCGCGCTGGCCGAATGGGTGGCGGGCGGCGAGGCGCCGATGGATCTGTGGCCGGTCGACATCCGCCGCTTCGGCCAGGTGCATCGCGACCGCAACTGGGTCATCACCCGCACGCTGGAAGCCTATGCGCATCATTATTCGATGGCCTGGCCACATGAGGAGCTGGAGAGCGCGCGGCCCGTGCGCACCTCGCCGCTCTATGGGCGGCTGAAGGATCAGGGCGCCGTCTTCGGCTGGAAGCTCGGCTGGGAGCGGCCGAACTGGTTCGCGCCCCGGGGTGTCGAACAGCGGGATCTCTACACTTACGGCCGGCAGAACTGGTTCCCCTATGTCGGCGGCGAGCATCGCGCCTGCCGAGAGAATGTTGTGCTGATCGACCAGACCTCTTTCGCCAAGTTCCTGATGGTGGGCAAGGATGCCGAGGCCGCCTTATCCTGGATCTGTTCCAACGACGTGGCGGTGAAGCCGGGTCGCCTGGTCTATACCCAGATGTTGAACGAACGCGGCGGCATCGAATGCGACCTCACCGTCTCGCGCCTGGATGACGATCTCTATTACATCGTCACCGGCACCGGCTATGCGACCCACGATTTCCACTGGATCAAAAGCCACATCCCGGAAGGTCTCGATGCGCGGCTGATCGACGTCACCTCCGGCAATGGCGTGCTGAGTCTGATGGGGCCGAAAGCGCGCGACGTGCTGTCCGCCGTCACTGACGCGGATGTCGGTAATGCCGGTTTCCCCTTCGGCCATGTGCGCGAGATCATGGTCGCCGGCACGCCGGTCCGCGCGCTGCGCGTCACCTACGTGGGCGAGCTTGGCTGGGAACTGCACATGCCACTCGACTCGCTCGCCAGCGTCTACGATGCGCTGATGAAAGCCGGCGTGCCGTATGGCATCCGCAACGCCGGCTACCGCGCCATCGAGAGCCTGCGCCTGGAAAAGTTCTATCGCGCCTGGTCCAGCGACATCAGCCCCGACCATTCGCCGCTCGAGGCCGGCATGGGCTGGGCGGTGAAACTGAAAAAGAACATCCCCTTCCTGGGCCGCGAGGCGCTGACCAAGCAGGCGATGGGCAGGCTGCCGAAGCTGCTGGCTTGTTTCACCGTCGACGATCCCTCGATCGTGCTGCTGGGCCGCGAGACCATCTTCCGCAACGGCAGGCAATGCGGCTGGCTCGCCTCCGGCGGCTATGGCTACACGCTGGAGACCAACATCGGCATCGGCTATGTCCGCGACAAGGAGAACGGCGTGTCGCCGGAAGACGTGCTCTCCGGCACGTATGAGCTGGAGATCGCCTGCCAGCGCTATCCGGCCAAAGTCAGCCTGGAGCCGCTCTACGATCCGAAGATGGTGCGGGTGAAGGCGTAGGCCTAATCGGTCCGCTGAACGTAGTTCGAATTGTATTCGGCGATGGCGTTGCCGAGCGCGTCGTTCGATGCGTCGAGCGGCGCGCCGTCGCCGGCGCTTTCGACGAAACTCAGGATCACCAGGGCCACGCCTTCGTCGCCCGTCTCCGGGCTGGACAAGTGAAGCACATTCAGCGTGCCGGAGAAGGCCCGGCCCTCCGTGTCGCCCTGGCAGGAGATGACGCCGGCGGCGTGCGAGCCTTTCGGGCCTGTCGAGGTCCGGCGCATGGCAATGGCAACGTCCTGCTGGCACTCGCCTTGCAGGCTGTTAAGCCATTGCGCGGCGATCTCGCGCGCCGATCGTCCGCGGGTCTCCTCTTCCCAATAGATGCCGTACCCGCCCGGCACTTGGACCGAATAGTGCCACCAATCGGGCTTGATCGCCGGATCGACATAGATCGCCTGCGGCTCGAGATCGATCTGGTCGGCGATGAATTGCGCCAGTGAATCCGCGGTGATGCTCGGCTCCGGCAATATATTGTCCCACAGCGATGCGGTCGCCGCCGTGGCCGGCGCCGCCGGCGCGGCGGCGAACGGATTGCTGCTGGGCTGGCTCTTGGCGACGGTCGTCTGCACGCATTGCAGCGCCTTGGTGAGCGCGCCGCGCGTGCCCTTGAGGCCGAAATAGAAATCGCGGCCTTGCGCCAGCACGGTCAGCAGCCTGCCATCCTGCAACAGGCGGAACACATCGAAATCGTCGACCACGTCGATATCCACGGTCCGCTGGTCATAGACTTTCGCGGTGGCGCGATAGCGATAGCCCTGGTCGATCCAGTATTCGACGGGATAAGAGGCATCCTGCGGCAGGTTCCAGCTGTCGTTGCTCAGATAGATGACGACCGAATAATCGTCATTGAGCACGATCCCCATATAGTTTTCGCTGAACTTGCCCTCGATATAGCAGCCGCCCTTGCCGGGGTCGCCATAACGGTAGCCACCCCAGTTGCCGTGCGTGAAGACGAGCGGGTCGGAATCCTGGGCCGCCGCCGGCTGGTAAAATGCACCGAGCATGGCGACGAAGAAAGCACCCGCACGAAACCAATGCATGGCAATCCCCCAGCGGCCGAGCCGACAGCGACCAACGATGGAATAGTATCTTTGGGCGTGCGGGCTGGCAACGCGGTGACCGGTAACATCACCCTGGTCAATCGCCCCTTTCCTGGTATCTGATGGGCCTGGAAACTGGCGAAAAACCATGGCCGACGACGTCCCGCACGATTACGACACCGCCATGCTCGACATGCTCCAGATCATCTGGGGCGAGGGTTTCCTGTCGCCCGGCGGGCCGCAGGCGGTGCGGGAGATCATGGAAGGCGTCGACCTCAAGGGAAAACGGGTCCTGGATATCGGTTGCGGCCTAGGCGGACTGGACCAGGTGCTGGTCGAGCTGGGGGCGGCGCATGTGACGGCCGTGGACGTGGCGGCGCCGCTCATCGGCTTGGGGCGCAGGCGCATCGCGGCGGCTGGTCTCTCCGATCGCATCGACCTTCAGGTGGTGACACCGGAGCAGAAGCTGCCTTTCGCCGATGCCGGTTTCGACGTGGTCTTCACCAAGGATGCCTGGCTGCATGTAACGGACAAGCCGGCCCTGCTGCGCGACGTGCATCGTGTCCTGACGCCCGGTGGGCAATTGGCCGGCGGCGACTGGATGAAGGGGCCGGAACCTTACAGCGCCGACATGATCTATTTCATCGAGCTGGAGGGCATCCCCTATCGTCCGACGACACTCGCCGAATATGGCGTGATGCTGCACGCGGCCGGTTTCGACGAGATCAAGCTGCTCGACATCAATGCCTGGTATCGCGACCTCGCCCAGGAAGAGCTGGCGCGACTGAAGGGTGAGCTCTACGGCACCATGACCGAGAAGCTGGGCGAGAAGTCGCGCGACCATTTCATCGAGGATTGGCGTATGCTGACCGTGGTTCTGAGCAAGGGCGAGCTGCGCCCCGGCCGTTTCTGGGCGCGCAAGCCGGCATAAGATCATGAATGCACAGACACCCATCGGCCCGTACGTGCGGCCGGCCATCCCCGATGACGCCGAAGGCATCGCCACCGTGCATGTGAAAAGCTGGCAGGAAGCCTATGTCGGCATGCTGCCGCAGGAAGTCCTGGACCGGCAGTCGGTGCCGGCGCGCTACCGCACTTGGTCCGCCTATCTCAGCAAGCCGTCGGACCATCGCTGGATCTTCGTCGCCATCGATCCCGGTGCCGGCATCGTCGGGTTCGCCGAGGCCACGCGGCATAAGCCGGCGATGCACCGTCCGGTCTTCGAGATTCCGGTCATCTATATCCTGCAATCGCACGCCCGGCGCGGGCTGGGGCGGCGGCTGATGCACGCTTTGGCGACGGCGATGGAGGATCAGGGGCCGGGCGAGATCGCGCTCTGGTCGCTGGCTAACAATGGCCCGGCCCGCGCCTTCTACGAGGCGATCGGCGGCAGGCTCATCGCCACACGCGCCGAGCCGGAGCGCGGTGGGCGCAACCTGCTGGCCGGCTATCGCTGGCGCAGTGCCGCCGAATTGGCGCAGGCGACGGCGCCAAAAACCGCCGCATGAGGAAATCTCACTGGCCCGCCCACCATTTGGATTGTTGCGGGGCAGGGGCCGGGTTGGCAGAGTCCGGCCGGTTTTCCCTGTTTCTCCGGAGTTTCTCTCCATGAAATCGCATGTGCGTGTGGCGGTGATCGGCGGCGGCGTGGTGGGCGTCAGCGTCCTCTACCACTTGACCAAGCTCGGCTGGACCGACGTGGCGCTGATCGAGCGCTCGGAGCTCACCTCCGGCTCCACCTGGCACGCGGCCGGCGGCATGCACACGATCAACGGCGACACCAACATGTCGGCGCTGCAGGCCTATACTGTGCGGCTCTATGACGAATTGGAGCGCGAATCCGGCCAGGCCTGCGGCATCCACCGCGTCGGCTGCCTCTATCTCGCCGCCGACGAGACCTGCATGGATTACTTCCGGCTGGAGCGCGGTCGGGCCCGGCACCTGGGCCTCGACCTCGATTTCATCTCCATCGACGAGGTGATGAGGATCAATCCGCTGATCGACACGTCGAAATTCATCGGCGCGATGTTCGATCCCAATGACGGCCATGTCGACCCATCCAGCGTGACGAATGCCTACGCCAAGGCGGCGAAGGCCAAGGGCGCGGAGATCTATCTGCGCAATCCGGTCATCGAGCTGAAGCAGACGGCGAAGGGCGGCTGGAAGGTCGTCACCAAGGACGGCACCATCGAGGCCGATTACGTGGTGAACGCCGCCGGCCTGTGGGCGCGCGAAGTGGGCAAGCTGGCGGGCGTCGATTTGCCCATCATCCCGATGGAGCACCAGTATATCGTCACCAACGACATTCCCGCCGTCGCCGCGCTCGGCAAAGAGATCCCCATGTCGATCGATTTCGACGGCGAATCCTATCTGCGGCAGGAGAACAAAAGCCTGCTCATCGGCACCTACGAGCATGATTGCCGGCATTGGGCGGTCAAGGGCACGCCGCAGGACTTCGCGCACGAGCTGCTGCCCAACGATGTCGACCGCATCTGGAGCGCCCTCGAGGTGGCGATGGAGCGTTATCCCTGCCTCGCCGACGGCGGCATCAAGCGCGTGATCAATGGCGGCATGGTGTTCTCGCCGGACGGCAACCCGATCATCGGCCCGGTGCGCGGCCTCAACAATTACTTCCTCGCTTGCGGCGTGATGGCCGGCTTCAGCCAGGGCGGCGGCGTCGGCCTCGCCGTGGCGCAATGGATCGTCGAGGGCGAGGCGGGCATGGCTGTCTTCGCCATGGACGTGGCGCGGTATGGTGTCCATGCCGACGCTTCTTTCGTGCTGGAGAAGACGACGGAGAATTACCGCCGCCGCTTCACCATCACCTGCCCGAACGAGGAGCTGCCCGCGGCGCGGCCGCTGAAGACGACGCCGGCCTATGGCGCTTTCGCTGCCGAGGGCGCTGCCTTCGGCGCGCTCTATGGCTGGGAGTATCCGCTGTGGTTCGCCGGCAAGGGCCAAGCCGCGACCGAGGCGCCGACTTTCCGCCGTTCCGAAGCCTTCGCGCGGATCGGCGCCGAGGCGAAGGCGGTCCGCGAGAACGTGGGCCTGTTCGAATCCTCCTGCTATGCCAAGTTCGAAGTGACGGGGGCGGGTGCCGCCGGCTTCCTGGACAAGGTCACCAGCAACAAGCTCCCCGCCGCGGACGGCAAGACGGCGCTGGCGCCGCTGCTGACGCCCAAGGGCCAGGTCTTCGGCGACCTGACCGTCACGCGGCTCGCCGCCGATCGCTACCTGATGATCGGCTCGCCCACCGCGATCGTCTATTACCAACGCTGGTTCGACCGCTATCGAGACGGCAATGTGACGATCCGCGACGTGACCGCGGAATGGACCGGCTTCTCGCTGACGGGCCCGAACGCGCGGGCCTTGCTGGCCGAGCTGGTCAGCGAGGACATTTCGCACCAGGCATTCCCGTTCCTGTCGGCACGCAAGATGAAGGTCGGCCTCGCCGACGCTTTGGTGATCCGCGTCAGCTTCACCGGTGAGTTGGGCTACGAGATCTACACCGCGCCCGAATTCCAGGTGCACGTGCTGGAAAGGCTGCGCGCCGCCGGCCAGGCGCATGGGTTGAAGCTCTGCGGCATGCGCGCCTTGAACGCGCTGCGCCTGGAGAAGGCCTATGGCTCCTGGGGCCGCGAATTCAGTGTCGATTACACGCCGGCGGAGGCGGGCCTTGGCCGCTTCGTGCGCCTGGACAAGGGTGATTTCATCGGCCGTTCGGCGGCGGAGCGCATCCTGGCCGAGCAACCGAAGCGCCGCCTGACCATCTTCGCGCTGGACGAAGGCAAGATTGACCCGATGGGCAATGAGCCGGTGCTGGCGAATGGCGAGGTGGTCGGCCGCTTGACCTCCGGCGGCTTCGGCTTCCATGTCGGCCATGCCATCGGCCTCGGCTATATCAGGCGCGAGGTGGCGGACAGCGCCAACCAGGTGGAGATCGAAATCCTCGGCGAGCGCCGCAGCGCGCGCATCCTCAAAGACGCGCCTTACGATCCGGAGGGCAAGCGGCTTCGGATGTAGGCGTCGCTACAACGACCCGAACAGCCGCCGCAGATCCTCGTCGTCCTGGGCATTCTCCGCCTCGCCATCGCTTTCCATCTGCAGGGCGGATCGGCGGATGGGCGCCGTGTCGGTGGCGACCGAGCGGCGCAAAGCGAGGGTCAGGCGGTCGGGGTCGATCGGCTTGGCGACATAATCGTTCATGCCGAGGGAGAGATAGCGTTCCTCATCGCCGGCCATCGCATTGGCGGTAAGGGCGATGATCGGCAGGTGCGCGTATTTGCCGCCCAGCGCGCGGATCTCGTGCGTCGCCTCGATGCCGTCCAGCACCGGCATCTGGATATCCATCAGCACGCCGTCGAATTCGGTGCGTTGCACGGCATTCACCGCCTCGCGGCCGTCCTTGGCGATGTCGCAATCATGGCCGGCGGTGCGCAGCATGGAGGCGATGACCACCTGGTTGATCTGGTTGTCCTCGACCACCAGCAGATGCAGGCGCCGCTCGCCGGGCAGCGCCAGCAGGCGCGATTTCGAGTTCACGTCCGGCAGGGGCAGGATGGCCTCGTCGGCGATGCGCAGATCGACGGAGATCCAGAAGGTGGCGCCCTGTCCCGGCGCGCTCTCGACGCCGACCTGGCCGCCCATCAACTGCGCCAGCTCGCGGCAGATGGCGAGACCCAATCCGGTGCCGCCATAACGGCGCGTGGTCGAATTGTCGACCTGGCTGAACTTCTGGAACAGTTGTGGGATGGTGTCCGCCGGAATGCCGATGCCGGTGTCGGTGACGCCGACGCGCAGGTGGAATGTGCCGTCGCCCTGCTTCTGCCCGCCGAGCTTCACCGTGATCGAGCCCTGCTCGGTGAACTTGATCGCATTTCCGAGATAGTTGGCGACGATCTGGCCGATGCGGTTGGCATCGCCCATCAGCACCTGCGGCAGATCGCCGGAGATGTGGCTGTGCAGCGCCAGGCCCTTGTTCATCGCCGACGGCCGCCACAGGGCCATCATGTCGTCCAGCATCCGGCGCGGCGCGAAAGGCGCGATATCCAGCTCCAGCCGGCCGGCCTCGATCTTGGAGATGTCGAGAATGTCGTTGAGGATGTTGAGCAGGCTCGATGCCGCGTTGGCCAGCGTTGTCAGCTTGTCGCGCTGGTCGGCCTGCAGCCGCGTGGTCATCAGCACATGCACCATGCCGATGATGCCGTTCATCGGCGTGCGGATCTCGTGGCTCATGGAGGCCAGGAATTCCGACTTGATGCGGTTCGCGGATTCGGCCGCGTCGCGCGCCTTCAGCAGATCCTTGTTCAGCGCCACCAACTCTTCGCTGCGCCGGCGCAGCGCCTGCTCGGCATGGCGGCGCTCCACCGCATGGTCGCGCAGCACCGCCAGCGCCTGGGCCATGCGGCCCACCTCGTCATTGCGCGTCACATAGGGAATCTGGTCGGAGAGCTGCCCGGTGGCGAAGCGCTGCATCAGGTTGGTCATGCGCTCCAGCGGCCGGGTCAGGAAATGCAGGGCGGCGAACACACTGCCCAGCAGCGTGACGCTCAGCGCGCCGAAGGTGATCAGGATCTCCTTGAGGTGACGTTGCTCGGCCTCCGTCACCACCTTGCGCGACAGGCGCACCAGGATCCAGGCGATCGACTTGCCGTTGACGCTGATCTGCGCCTTGCCTTCGACATGCGGTCCGTCGGCGATCTTGTTGAAGACGGCGACGAATTCCGGCCCGTCGGTCTCCCAGATCACCGCGCGCTGGAAGCCCTCGACGACCTTCAGCGCCTCAAGCTGGGCCTTGGCGTTCTCCTTGTCGAACTCCCAGACCGAGTTGGCGACGGCGCCGGCATAGAGGTTGGCCAGGCCCTGGGCGTTGCCGCGCAGCTCCGCCAGGCGCTCGACCCGGAAACGCTCCATCTCGTGGGACATGAAGGCGCCAAGGATCGCCAGCACCGCGACCGACAGTGCGACGACAATCTTGATCCGAAGGCTGAGGGCCGGCAACGAGCGCAACATGCGCCCTTGATAGGGGCGAATTGGTTAATATTGGCATAAGTGTTCAGTAAAACTGGTTAGTTAGCTCATATGAATGACCGAAATTACGGCGTCGCGGCAGGCCTTTGTCCGCCGATGAGCTTGACTCCAGACGGTTATTCGATAATCTCTATCGGCTTGATGGAGTTAAGATGCTTTCGCAAAAGGCCAAATACGCCCTGCATGCGCTGCTGTATCTCGCCGACCGGCCGGCCGGGGAACCGACTCTCATCGCCGACATTGCGGAGAGCCAGCAGATGCCGCGGAAGTTCCTGGAGCTTATCCTCCTGGAGTTGAAACGTCACGGCTTGGTGCGCAGCATGCGGGGCAAGCATGGCGGCTACACCCTCGCCAAGCCGGCGGAAAGCATCTCCTTCGGCCAGGTAGTGCGCTACATCGACGGGCCGCTGGCCCTGGTGCCCTGCGCCAGCAAGACGGCCTATCGCCGGTGCGACGATTGCCTGAGCGAGGATGAGTGCGCGATTCGCGACACCATGCGCCGGGCGCGCGATGCGGTCGCGCGGGTACTGGATAATTCGAACCTGGCAGATGCAATTCGCCATCCGCACCACAAGATCGACATAGGCGCCGGCATCTAAGAACGCCGCCAGAGGTTGGGGATTGAGGGTCCCACGAGCGTGCTTATAACTCGACTAAATTGATAGGGTTGATCAGGAAAAATAGGGAGATGGACATGAAGAACAGATGGACACCGTTCCTCGCGGCCGCTGCCTTCGCCGTAGGCGCCCTGGTTAGCGCCCTGGCGGTTTCCGGCGCCGCGCGCGCCGAAACCACCCTGCTCAACGTCAGCTACGACCCGACGCGCGAGTTCTACAAGGAGTTCAACGAGGCCTTTGTCGCGCACTGGAAGAAAGAGACCGGAGAGGATGTCAGCATCGAGCAATCGCATGGCGGCTCCGGCAAGCAGGCGCGCTCCGTCATCGACGGGCTGGAAGCCGATGTCGTGACGCTCGCGCTCGCCTATGACATCGACGCGATCGCGGAGCATTCCGACCTGATCTCGAAGGATTGGGCGAAGAAGTTCGCGCACAATTCCGCACCCTATACTTCGACCATCGTGTTCCTGGTGCGCAAGGGCAATCCCAAGAACATCAAGGACTGGAGCGATCTGGTCCGCGAGGATGTCGAGGTGATCACGCCGAACCCGAAGACGTCGGGCGGGGCGCGCTGGAACTATCTCGCGGCCTGGGCCTATGCCTTGAAGCAGCCGGGCGGTGACGAGGCGAAGGCGCAGCAATTCGTCGCCAACCTGTATTCGCATGTGCCGGTGCTGGATACGGGCGCGCGCGGCAGCACCACGACCTTCGTCCAGCGCGGCATCGGCGACGTGCTGCTCGCGTGGGAGAACGAGGCCTTCCTGGCGATCGAGGAATTGGGCTCGGACGAGGTCGAGATCGTGGTGCCGAGCGCCAGCATCCTGGCCGAGCCGCCGGTGGCGGTGGTCGACAAGAATGTCGACGCCAAGGGCACGCGCCGCGTGGCCGAAGCTTATCTCGCCTATCTCTATTCGCCCGAAGGCCAGGAGATAGCGGCCAAGCACTTCTATCGCCCGACCGATCCGACGGCCGCCGCCAAATACGAGGCCAACTTCCCGAAGATCCCGATGGTGACCATCGACGATACGTTCGGCGGCTGGCAGCAGGCGCAGCAGAAGCATTTCGCCGATGGCGGCATCTTCGACCAGATCTACAAGCCGGGCCAGTAAGCGAGCATCCATGTCGGCGACCGCGCGTTCTTTGCCAGTCCGTCCGTTGCTGGCCAGCTTCAAGCGGCCGAGCGTGCTGCCCGGTTTCGGGCTGACGCTCGGCTTCGCCTTGGCTTATCTCAGCATCATCGTGCTGCTGCCCTTGGCGGCCCTGGTGCTGCGGCCGGCGGAGGCGGGCGTTGCCGGCTATCTCAATGCCCTGGTCGATCCGCGGGTGCTGGCGGCGCTGCGACTGAGCTTCGGCGCCGCGTTGATTGCGGCGGGGATCAATGGCGTGTTCGGCCTGATCGTCGCCTGGATCCTCGTCCGCTATCATTTCCCGCTGAAGCGCCTGGTGGACGCGCTGGTAGACCTGCCCTTCGCCTTGCCGACGGCGGTTGCCGGCATTGCGCTTGCCACCATCTACAGCCCGAAGGGTTGGGTCGGCAGCCTACTCGTGCCGTTGGGCATCAAAGTCGCCTTCACGCCGCTGGGCGTCCTGATTGCTCTCATCTTCGTCGGCCTGCCTTTCGTGGTGCGCAGCCTGCAGCCGGTGCTGCAGGACCTGGATAAGGAAGTGGAAGAGGCGGCGGTCAGCCTTGGCGCCGGCCGCTGGCAGACGTTCCGCCTGGTCATCCTGCCGGCGATCCTGCCGGCGCTGTTGACCGGGTTCGCGCTCGCCTTCGCGCGCGCGGTTGGTGAATACGGCTCGGTCATCTTCATCGCCGGCAACATGCCGATGGTGTCGGAGATCGCGCCGCTGCTGATCGTGATCAAGCTGGAACAGTTCGACTATGCCGGCGCCGCCGCAATCGGCGTCATCATGCTGGCGGCATCCTTCACAATTTTGCTGTTCATCAACCTGGTGCAGAGATGGTCGCGGAGACACGAAGAGAATTGAGCGTGACGGTGGCCCCCGTGGCCGTGGCCGCCGCGCGGGTGCGTAAGGCCACGACCGAATCGACGCCGGTGCGCTGGCTGCTGATCGCGCTCGGCCTGTCTTTCATCGGGCTGGTGCTGGTCCTGCCGCTGATCTCCGTCTTCCTGGAGGCCTTGCGCAACGGCCTCGGCGCCTTCTTCTCCTCGATCAATTCCGAAGATACCTGGGCGGCGATCCGCCTGACCTTGCTGGTTGCGGCCATCTCGGTGCCGCTGAACGTCGTGTTCGGCCTGTCGGCGGCCTGGGCCATCGCCAAGTTCGATTTCCGCGGCAAGAGCCTGCTGGTGACGCTGATCGACCTGCCGTTCTCGGTGTCGCCGGTGATCTCCGGCCTCATCTATGTGCTGCTCTACGGCGCCAATGGCTGGTTCGGCCCGTTCCTCAAGGAATGGGACATCAAGATCATCTTCAACGTGACCGGCCTGGTGCTGGCGACCATCTTCGTCACCTTCTCCTTCGTCGCGCGCGAGCTGATCCCGCTGATGCAGGAGCAAGGCCGGGACGAGGAAGAGGCGGCGATCTCGCTCGGCGCCAATGGCTGGCGCACGTTCCTCCATGTCACGCTGCCCAACGTGGCCTGGGGCCTGCTCTATGGCGTGCTGCTGTGCAACGCGCGCGCGATGGGCGAGTTCGGCGCGGTCTCGGTGGTCAGCGGCCATATCCGCGGCATGACCAACACCATGCCGTTGCATGTGGAGATTCTCTACAACGAGTACGATTTCACCGGCGCCTTCGCCGTCGCGTCGCTGCTGGCGCTGCTGGCGATCGTGACCCTGGTGGCGAAGTCGCTGCTGGAATGGCGCTACGGCGATCGCCTCGCCGCTGGCCGCAAACATTGAGCAAGAGGGACCTCGGATGACGATCACGGTCGACGGCATCTCCAAGAGTTTCAACAATTTCCAGGCGCTGAAGGGCGTCGATCTGACGGCGGCGCGCGGCGAGTTCATCGCCCTGCTGGGGCCGTCCGGCTCGGGCAAGACCACCTTGCTGCGCATCCTGGCCGGCCTGGAATTCGCCGACAGCGGGCGCCTCCTGTTCGACGGGCGCGACGTCGCTACGCAGGGCGCCGGAGAGCGCAATGTCGGTTTCGTGTTCCAGCATTACGCGCTGTTCAAGCACATGACGGTGGCGGAGAATGTGAGCTTCGGCCTGCGAGTGAAGCCGCGCGCCCAGCGGCCCGCCAAGGCGATGATCGACAAGCAGGTGGCGGAGCTGCTGCGTCTGGTGCAACTCGAGCGATTGGGCGACCGTTATCCCAGCCAGCTTTCCGGCGGCCAGCGGCAGCGCGTGGCGTTGGCCCGCGCGCTCGCCATCCAGCCCGGCGTGCTGCTGCTCGATGAGCCGTTCGGCGCGCTGGACGCCAAGGTGCGCAAGGAGCTGCGGCGTTGGCTGCGCCGTTTGCACGACGACATGCAGCTCACCTCCATCTTTGTGACCCACGACCAGGAAGAGGCGCTGGAACTGGCCGACCGCATCGCGGTGATGAAGGACGGCCGCATCGAGCAGATCGGCAGCCCAAGCGAGATCTATCACCAGCCGGCGACCGCCTTCGTCTACGAATTTCTCGGCAACGCCAACCGGCTGCGCTGCCGCATCGATCGCGGCCGTGCTTTGGTCGGCGGCCTCGATCTGCCGGCGCCGGAACATCCGGAATTGCGCGACGCACCCGGCGTCGCCTTCGTGCGGCCGCACGATCTGACCATCAACGATCCGAAGCAGGACGGCATCGAGGCGCGCGTGCGCCAGGTGTTCGTCGCCGGCCCCGCCATCCGCGTCGAGCTGGCCCTGCTGGCGACCGGCGACACGATGGAAGCGGAGCTGCCGCACGGCACCGACTTCGGCGACCTGATCGTGCCGGACAAGCTGGTCAGCCTGCGCCCGACCAAGATCCGGGCGTTCCCGGATGCGGCTTAGTGAAGAGAAGTTTTTCCGCGAACTCGTTCGTCATCCCGGTGCTCGCTGCGCTCGGCCGGGATGACGGTCGGGAGTTGGTGAACTAAAGACTCTTCGCGTTGAACGTGTCGCAGGCGCGCGGATCGCCACTCTTGTAGCCGGCCTGGAACCAGCGCATGCGCTGTTGCGAGGTGCCGTGAGTGAAGCTGTCCGGCACCACGCGGCCGCCGGCTTGCTTTTGCAAGGTGTCATCGCCGACGGCGCTGGCGGCGCCGAGCGCTTCCTCGATATCGCCGGGCTCCAGCAAGCCGCGCTCGGTATGGGCGCGGTTGGCCCAGACGCCGGAGAAGCAATCGGCCTGCAACTCCACGCGGACCGAGAGTTCGTTGGCCTGCGCCTCCGACATGCCGGTCCGCTCCTGGCGCACCTGTTCCTCGATGCCCAGCACGTTCTGCACGTGATGGCCGACCTCGTGCGCGATCACATAGGCCTGCGCGAAATCGCCCGGCGCGCCGAAGCGCCGCGACAGCTCATCGAAGAAGTCGAGGTCGAGATAGACTTTCTCGTCGCCCGGGCAATAGAACGGCCCGACCGCCGATTGCGCATAGCCGCAGGCTGAATCGACGCCGCTGGAAAACAGCACTAGGCGCGGGTCGCGATAGGTGGCGCCGAGCTGGGGTAGCAACGCCCTCCACGTATCCTCCGTGTCGGCCAGCACGACGGCGACGAACTCTTTCAGTTCCTCCGACGCCGGATCGGAGAACGTGCCGCCGCTGTCGAGCGAGCTCTGCTGCTCCGGATATGAGCTGTCGTAGCCGCCGGTATCCATGCCGCCGGACAACAGGGTCAGCGGGTTGATGCCGAGGAACCAGGCGATGCCCAGCAGGATCAGGATGCCGAACAGGCCGATTCCGCCACCGCGGCGGCCCATCCCGCCGCCCCTGCCGCCGCCCAGCCCGCCAAGGCCGCCGGGAAAGCGCATGCCGCCGCCTCCGCCCATCCCGCGGCGGTCCTCGATATTGCTGCTTTGTCGACGACCCTTCCACAGCATGGGGCGGCTCCTCTACGCAGGTTGGATGACGTCAGGCTAGCGCAATTCGGCCGCCCACGCATCCCGCGCGCAGCCATGCGCGCCTCGCATCAACCGACGCAGGGCAGGGGGAGTTCCGAAAGGGCAATCAGGCGTGCGGCGCGCCGGAATCGGTGATTTCGCGGGTCCGCTGGCTGATGCGGCGAATGATTTCCGCCACGGGAGAATTGGCATTGGCCGCGCCGGCCAGGGCCTCGGCCTCGATCAGCCGCTTTTCGGCATCGAGCAGGGCATTCACCAGTTCCTGTTCCTTGGGGCTGGGAGCCGCCGCCTCCGGCGCCGCGGGTTCTTCCGCCGGGTCGGCGACGATCTCGCCGGCCTCGCTCATGGCGATCTCTTCGACGGCCTCCGGCTCGCTCGCCGCATCCTCAGCTTCCATCTCATCGGCGGCTGCTTCCTCGGCCACCTGCAATTCGGCATTCTCGGACTTCAGCGCCAACTGGCCCGTCGTCTCCGCCATTTTCACCGGCTTGGTGACGATGGTCAGGATACGGCCGCGCGAAGGCGTACGCGCGGCCACATTCTCGACCGCGGCGGCGATGGCCGCTGGCGAGGGCGGCGCGTCCGCGATTTCCGGCGCGGGCTCCAGGGCGGCCGCCACCGGCTCCGGCTCCGCATCGGCTTCCGCCGCGTCCTGCTGCATCAGCGTTTTGACGCCGCCCTCCAGACGCCGCATGACGTCGGGCATGGCGGTGCTCTTGTGGGATTCGATCGCCGCCAGCAATTCCATCAGCATGCGGCGCAACTGCTCGTTCTGCACCTCGCGCTGGCCGAGGCGCGTCTGCGCGGCGCTCAACGCATTGTGGGCCTGGATGAGGGCGGTCTTGGCTTCGTCGCGCTCGCCGCTCATGCGGCCGACGGTCGCCTGCAGGTCGGTTACTTCGGTCTTGAGCGATTCAAGCTCTTCGCGCTGGCGCGCCAGGGAGCCTTCGACGATGGCGACAATGTCGTTGAGACGAAGGCCGTAGCGGCGCTCTTCCTCG
Organism: Dongiaceae bacterium; assembly: GCA_035549815.1. Classification (GTDB taxonomy): domain Bacteria; phylum Pseudomonadota; class Alphaproteobacteria; order Dongiales; family Dongiaceae; genus Dongia_A. Next base: position 8,606 of record DASZQC010000360.1, on the reverse strand, counting down.
GCGCTCTGCTGCAAGCGTTCCTGTGCCGCCGCCACCCGCGACTGCAACTCGGTCAAATCGTCCATGCGGTTACCGTGCCCCGGCGATTCCCTGAAAACCCAGGGAATACATGGCACAGTTTGGTCAAAAAAGCGTTAATGGTCGATGACAGGCCCTCAATCGGCCCGCAGCGCCGCCCGCACCTACCAGCGGCGGACCCGGCCGGTATCGACGTGGACGAAGTCCGACTTGCCGTAATAGCCGACGCCGCCGGCCTTCATGCCGATGGCTGTGTCGCGCAGATCGGCGAGCTTCACATCATACAGGCGGATGTCGACGGCCTTGGCTTCCATGTGCATGGAATGTTTGGCGACCCCGCCGCTGGCGGAAGCCAGCATGGCGTTGGTCTTGGGCGAGCGGTAGGCGGAGATGATCTGGAAGGCCTTGCGGCTGCCGGTGCGGCGGTGCAGCTCGACCAGCAGGTCCAGGAGCTGCGGGTCCATCTTGGCGATTTCCCCGGTGCGATGGTCGCGCAGGACGTAATTGATGTCCTTCAATGCCCCTTTGTCATAGACCCCGTCCTTCCAATAGGTGGCCAGGATCTTCTCGTTCGTATGGGTGTTCACGAAGCCGAGGGTGCGCACGCCGCTGGTCGGCAGCGCGGCCAGCGCGCCGCGCAGCGGGCTGGCGATGCTCAGGGCCATGACGCCGAGGCCGAAGCCCAGCGCCCGGCGACGGCCGAGCAGGCAGTTGGAAAGCGTCGAATCCTCGGAAACCGGGATGTCGTTGCGGTCGGTCATCGCCCATCTCCCTCAGCCCTGGGCGCCAACGGCACTCCCCCTGGGCAGCTTGAAAAGTTCGGCTGGCCCGGCAGCAGACCATCCCCTTCCTGCTGCCACGGCTCGGAACCCCGAGCCTAACCTCTTAATCTCGCACGCGAAAACGCAGTTAAGCGTCGATGCGGCAGAGACCGTGCCATAGCCATTGCATCATTGCAACGCGAAAAGACTATTTTTCCGTTAACCCGTTCATAGACCGCTCAGTCTATCGAAGGGGGTCAATAGCCCAGGGCGAGGCCGTCCTTGCGGGGCTCGGAACCCGCCACCAGCACGCCGCGCTTCCAGTCGATGGCGATGGCTTGGCCGCCACCCAGCGGCTCCGCAGGGTCGGCCGGCACGATCTTGTGGCCGCGCTTCAGCAATTCCAGCCGCAACGAATCGGGCACGCCGGCCTCCACCGTTACCGCGCCCTCTTCGAAGAACAGACGCGGGCATTCGATCGCCGCCTGCGGGTCCATGCCGTAATCCAGCATATTGCCCAGCACATGCGCCTGGCCCACCGGCTGGAAGTGTCCGCCCATCACGCCGAACGAAACGAGGGCGCGGCCGCCCTTGGTCGCCATCGCCGGGATGATCGTGTGCATCGACCGCTTGCCCGGGCCGATGCAATTGGGGTGGCCCGGATCCACCACGAAGCAGGCGCCGCGATTTTGCAGCAGCACGCCGCTCTTCGGCGCCATGCGGCCGCTGCCGAATCCGTAATAGACCGAGTTGATGAAGCTGACCGCGGTGCGGTCCTTGTCGACGACCGTCAGGTACGTCGTGTCCGGATGCGGCGCCAGGCCTTGCGCCGCTGCGGCCATGGCGCGCGCCGGGTTGATGCGCGCGGCCAGTTCCCTGGCATGCGTGGCGGACAGCAGGCGCTTCACCGGCACGCGGGTGAAGGCCGGATCGCCGATATGCCGGTCACGCTCCATGTAGGCGAGCTTGCTGGCCTCGATCTGCAGATGCAGCCGCTCGGCCGACAGGACGCCGTCGGCCGGCTTCTGCGTGCCGAGGATGTTCAGCAGCAGCAGCGTCGTCAGCCCCTGGCCGGGCGGCGGGCATTCCCACACGCGGACACCGCGATAGGTGCTGGAGATAGGCGCCGCATAATCGCCGCGATGCCGCGCGAAATCCTCCATGCGATGCAGGCCGCCTTCGGCGCGCAGGCGCTTCACCATGTCGGCCGCGATCCAGCCGCGATAGAAGGGCTCGGCCCCGCCGCGCGCGATTGCCGCCAGTGCTTTCGCCAGAGCGGGCAGGGCGATGCGATCGCCGGCCACCGGCGGCTTGCCCCTGGGCAGCATCGTCGCGCGTGTCGCAGGGTCGGCGCGCAGCCGGTCGGCATCGCGCGCCCAATCGCTGGCGACGCGGGGCGCCACGACGAACCCGTCCTTGGCCAGCTTGATCGCCGGTTGCAGCAGGCGATCGATGCCGAGCTTGCCGTGATCCTCCGACAGGCGGCACCACGCCTCCACCGCGCCCGGGATGGTCACTGCGTGCACGCTGTCGGCGGTGATGCGGCCGATGCCGTGATCCAGGAACCACTCGGCATTGGCCGCGAGCGGCGCGCGACCGTTGCCGTTATAGGCGATGACCTTGTCCTTGCCCTTGGGCGCGATCAGCACGAAGCAGTCGCCGCCGATGCCGGTCATCGCTGGCTCGATCACCGCCAGCGCCGCGGCCGCCGCGATCGCCGCATCGACGGCATTGCCGCCGGCGCGCAAGGTATCGATCGCGATCAGCGTCGCCAACGGATGCGAGGTGGCTGCGGCGCCACGCTCGGCGAGGACGGCGGAACGGCGCGGTTGGTGATAGTCACGTTGCGGATGAAACAGGATATGCTCCTCGTGAATCAGGGGCGATGTGAATCGGGCTGCGGTCGCGCCCGACGGGAACTACTGCATCAAGTTTCACATCAGATTTCATTCACAACCCGTGACGATACAACTCGAAGAAAATGCGCGTGCGATCGCCACAGCTTGTACTTTTGCAGGGCTAGTTGAGCCATGGAATTGCCGGTCGCGCAAGCCCGCGTTGCGCAGGCGCAACAGACTACGATAAGGTAAAACCGGTGGGAGTGATGTGCTGGCGCTGCCTGTTTGCGCAGTGATGCGCCATCAATGACAACGGGGGACAAGATCATGCGCGGCGGCCGTCTTGCGGTGGCGTTTTCTTTGGCGGTGCCGCTGATCTGCGGCGGGACAACATCGGGCGGCGCCCAAGAGACACCGGCCATCGATCTCAAGGCCAATATCGAAAAGCTCGGCGGCGCGCCTTGCGCGACCGGCAGCCTGACCTGTGTCTCGATCGAGGTGCCGCTGGATCACCGTGCCAATGATCCGTCAAAGAAACTGAAACTCAGTTTTGCTGTCAGTTTCGCCAGCGAGCGGAGCAAGGGCGTGTTGTTCTATGCCGTGGGTGGACCGGGCGGCAGCGGTCTGGGCGTCGCCGACGATTATCTGTCGGCCTTCGATGAGCGCCTGACCCAGAACATGGACATCGTGTTCTTCGATCAGCGCGGCGTCGGCGCCGAGCAAGGCATCGAATGCCCGCTGGCGCAGGCGTCGTTCGACGCCACCGATCTGTCGGTGGACGATCCGGATGCGGCGATCGGGACCGCCAAGACCTTCGTGAATGATTGCGTGGCCGAGCTGAAGTCCAAGGATCTGCTGCCTTACGTGGATACCGAGCAGGCGATCCGCGACATGGAGATGTTCCGCGAGGCGATCGGCGGCCCGAAGGTCTGGATGTACGGCGAGAGCTACGGCACGCAGTTCGCGCAACAATATGCCACGGCCTTCCCGAGCGCCATCAACGGCGTGATCGTGGACGGGGTGGTTGACCTGTCGCTGAATTTCGCCGGCTATTACGCGGCCTATACCAGCGCCTCGGAACGCATCCTCGATCGCGTGCTGGACTCCTGCAAGGATGTGCCCGGCTGCCGCGAGGACATGAAGGGCGATGCGGGGCAGGTCTATGCGGACCTTGCCAAGCGCCTGAAACAGGGACCGATCGAACTCGATTTCCCGCTGGGCGACGGCACGACCGTGAAACGCAAGCTGACCGGCGCCATGCTGGAAGCCAACGCCTTCTATGCGCTCTACGGCCCGGATGATCGTTCCGCGTTCCTGCGCGTACTGGCGGCGGCGTCGCGCGGCCAGTTGCTGCCGATGCTGCGGCTCGCTTATTCGACGCTGGTCATCGATCCGGCGACGGAACAGGGCGTTGCCGATCCCTCGTGGTTCGGTGCCGCCTATTACGCCATCACCTGCCTCGACTACACCGAGGGCGGCGGCGACCGCGACGCCAACGCCCGGCAGATCATGGCCGAGGCCAAGGCCTTTGCCGAACGCGCCCCGCATCTGACGCGGGTCTATTTCGCCGAGCGTCTGGCCTGCGCCTATTGGCCCGATCGCGGCGACACGAAGCGTCCGGCGCCGTTCGCCGGCGGCGACTATCCGACGCTGATCCTGAACGCGGATTCCGATCCGATCACGCCGATCACCATGTCCTATTCCATCCTGGATCATGTGAAGAACGGCTACATGGTGGCAATGGAAGGCGGCCCGCATGTGATCTGGGGCCGCGGCCTCTCCTGCCCGGACGAGATCGTCTATAGCCTGCTGTTCGACGGCACCTTGCCGGAAGCGAAGGAGCAGCTCTGTCACCAGGATTTCATCGGCGCTTATGAGCCGCTGACTCTGACCGACCCGGCCGCGGCGGCGGAGCCGATCCAGGTCGCGCACGCGCTGCAGACTGAGATCGACCAATCGCCGGAGATCTACAATTGGGACGGCGGCGAGACGCTGGCCCTGGGCTGCGATTATGGCGGGACGCTGGAAGTCAGCGCGGCGGAAGAGGGCACGGCCTACAGTTTCGCCAAGTGCGCCATGTGGCCCGGACTGGTGTTCGACGGCACCGGCATCTCGATCGAGGAAGGCGCGGAGAATGTCGGCCTGACCCTCGATCTTGCGGTGTCGGGCGACCATACGGGGCAGATCACCTATCGCCACAACACGGCGACCGATGCGATGACCCTGAACGGCACCTATGACGGCAAGGTGGTGGCGACGCCGCGCCCCTTGCCCTAGGGACGCGGCATAAGTGCCTGGATCGATGCGGAAATCCGGGCGCTTTTCGGGAAATTCCCCGGGAAACGCACGGCGGACGGCGAAATCGGGCTAGCGCGCGGGCCGGCGAGCGGTCATTTTGCGCGCCGCTCCGGCACGGTCGCCGGAGGCGACGATTTGGAGCCTGATTTTGCCGATCCTTCTGGGCCTCGACACGGGGGGCACTTATACCGACGCGGTGCTGTTCGACCCCGCGCGCTCCGGCGCGCAGGACGCCGTCCTCGCCAAGGCGAAGTCGCTGACCACCAAGCATGACCTGTCGATTGGCCTGACCGGCGCGGTCGAAGCGATCCTGCCGCATCTGCCGGCGGAGCGCGGCATCGCCGACATCGCCATGGTGTCGATCTCCACCACGCTCGCCACCAACGCGATCGTGGAAAAGCATGGCGCGCCGATCTGCCTGATCCTGATGGGCTACGACGCCAAGGCGCTGGAGCGCGCCGGCCTGCGCCAGGCGATGGGCACCGATCCGGTGATCATGATTGCCGGCGGCCACAAGCCGACGGGCGAGGCACAGGCGCCGCTGGATACCGAGGCGCTGCGCCGCGCGATCGAGGAGCAGGCGCCCAAGGTCGCGGCTTTCGCGGTCAGCGGCTATTTCTCCGTGCGCAACCCGGCGCACGAGATCGCCGCGCGGCAATTGATCCACGACATGACCGGCAAGCCGGTGACCTGCGGGCACGAGCTGACCTCGAAGCTCGACGCGCCGCGCCGCGCGCTGACCGCGGCGCTGAATGCGCGGCTGATCCCGCAATTGCAGCAACTGATCCAGGCGGTGGAAGGGCTGCTGCAGAAGAAGGGCATCAAGGCGCCGCTGATGGTGGTGAAGGGCGACGGCTCGCTGATCAAGGCGGAGCTGGCGCTGACCTGCCCGGTCGAGACCATCCTGTCCGGCCCGGCCGCCAGCCTGGTCGGCGCGCGCTACCTGTCGCACGAGGACGAGATCTTCGTTTCCGACATGGGCGGCACGACGACGGACATAGCCATGCTGCGCGATGGCCGCCCCGTGCTGAACAAGGAGGGCGCCACGGTCGGCGGCTGGAAGACGATGGTCGAGGCTGTCGCCGTGCATACCTATGGTCTGGGCGGCGACAGCGAGGTGCGCGTCGACGATCACCTGGGCTTCATCGTCGGCCCGCGCCGTGCGGTGCCGCTGAGCCTGCTGGCGACGCAGTTCCCGGCGATCCTCAACGTGCTGCGCGCGCAGCACGCGACCGAAGACCTAGTGCCCTATCGCGGCCAGTTCGCGCTGCGCCAGCGGCCGCTCGATGCCGGCCGCTCCAGTCTCAGCGCGGGCCAGCTCGAATTGTGGGACAAGCTCGAAGCGGGGCCGGTGGCGCTGGCCGATCTGCTCTACAGCCCGGCAATGCAACGGCACCTCGGCCGCCTGGTTGATCGCGGCCTGGTCGCGATCAGCGGCCTGACGCCGAGCGACGCGGCGCATGTGCTGGGTCTGCTGTCGCATTGGAACCGCGAGGCGGCGGAGCTCGGCGCCAAGCTGTTCACCCGCAGGCCGCCGGTGGGCCACTGGAAGCCGCCTGCCTCGCACGAGCAATTGTGCCGCGACGTGGTCGAGCAGGTGGTGCATCAATCGGGCGAGGTCATCCTCGATGCCGCGATCCGCGAAACCAGCGGCATCGACCCGCATCATTGGGGACAGCTAGGGCGCGACCTGATCCGCCGCTCGCTTTCCGCGACGCAGCCGCGCGAGGCGCTGATTGAATCCGTCATCCGCCTGAACGCGGCGCTGGCGGCGATCGGGGCGCCGGTCGGCAGCTACTATCCGGAGATTGCGAAGCGGCTGAAGACGCGCCTGGTCATTCCGCCGCATGCCGATGTCTGCAACGCGGTCGGCGCGGTCGCCGGCGGTGTGTTGCAGCGCGCGACCGTCACCATCACCCAGCCGCAGGAAGGCATCTTCCGCGCGCATCTCGCGACCGGCCTCAAGGATTTCCTCGATCTCGAGGCGGCGGCCGGCCATTGCGGCGAAATCGTGCGCGCCGAGGCCGAAGCCTTGGCCAAGCGCGCCGGCGCGGTCGAGATCCAGGTCAAGAGCGAACGCGCCGACAAGGTTTTCGAAGAACCGACCGGCCTGCGCATTTTTATCGAATCCACGGTCTCGGCGACGGCTTTCGGTCGCCCCGGAATGGCTCAATAAGCCGGCCTCATCAGGCCTGGCGGAGCAGAGGCGAATGTGTGCCACGAAATATGTGATAGGCGGCACACACATGGCTGCCGTAACTTTGATCGCGGTGACAATTCCACCGCCCGAACCTATTATTAAAGGAACGGACTACAGGGGTATCGGTTAAATGGTTTCGCGTCGAGTCAATGGGTTAGCGTCGATTATGATGGCATTGTCAGCGCATAAACTGGCAGTTGGTTTCTACGTGACCAGCGCTTTGCTGCTGTCCGCGGCGAATGCCGACGTGGCCCTGGCCGATAAGGACGACCGCACGACCACGCTGACGCCGCCGGTCAGCACCATTCCGCCGAGCGCAACCCCCCAGGCGCCTTCCGTGGCCGGGATCGACCTCGCCGTTGACCGCCTGGAGCAAAGCGGCCGTCTCACTGGACTGCCGGTCGATTGGGCGGGCGTGAAGAGTTATTACGCGGCGGGCGGCACTCCGCTCTGGACCGTGCCGGAAGGCTATTCGCTGCTCGGCGCGGAAATGGTCAACCAGTTGCGCCGCGCGATGGCCGCCGGCATGCCGGCAACACCGCAAGCGCAGCAACTGGCGAATACGCTGCCGGCGCAATTGCCGCCCGCGCAGGTCGCCGACGGCGAAGCTTTGTTGAGCGCGCTCTACACCGCGACCGCGTTCGATGCGACCAGCGAGATCGGCAAGCGTTTCGGCCAAGGCGCCGCGCTGCTGACCGAACTGCGCAATGCGAAGGACCAGCCGCGCGCCATTGGGCGGCAACTGCCCAGCTTCCACATGTTCTGGCGCCTCTACGCCGTGCTGCCGGCCTATGTGCATCTGTACGAGCAAGGCGGCTGGCCGACCGTGTCCGGCACCGACAAGATGGAACCGGGCGACAAGAGCGCGCGCGTGCGCCAGGTGAAAGAGCGCCTGATGGTCACCGGCGAACTGGCCGAGCTGGGCGACGATCCGGAGCTCTATGACACGCGGCTGGAAGTGGCGATGAAGCTGTTCCAGCGCGCACACGGCCTGAACGATGATGGCGTCATCGGCAAGCGCACGATCGAGGAGATGAACGTCTCGGCCGAGCAGCGGCTGAAGATGGTGCTGCTCAACCTCGACCGCATGCGCGAGCAGAGCCCGGATTTCGAGGATCGTTACCTGTTCGTGAACATCCCGAGCACCGAGCTGCGCATCATCGAGAACGGCGTCACCACCTATTTCGCCAATGCCATCGTCGGCAAGGTGTCGCGCAAGACGCCGACGCTGAAAAGCGAGGTGTTCCAGGTCAAGCTCAATCCGGACTGGTCGGTGCCGGCAAAGATCGCCAAGATCGACATGCTGAAGCACGAGCTGGATGAGCCGGGCTATTTCGCCAGCAAGAATGTGCGCGTCTATACCTCCGACGGGCGCGAGATCGACCCGCGCGCCATCGATTGGCGCGAGGTCAAGGAATCCGGCCACTTCCCCTATCGCCTGAAGCAGGATTCGGGGCCGGAAAATGCGCTGGGGCCGATGAAGCTCGACTT
>DASZQC010000359.1:0-10793 GCA_035549815.1 Dongiaceae bacterium | reverse complement strand
GTGGCCTTCAGCCCAGACGCTGCGGAACGAAGCTTTCCACCAATCGCCATAATCGTCTCGCGCTCGAAGGGGAGAGGGAAACCATTCTCTCCCGGGTTTACCGAGGTTGTCTCTCGCATCGTTCGCCCGCTCCCGGCCTGGCGAACTGGCTATCTGCAAGCTGGCGCACGAAATACGGTATGCGCGTTGACCTGTCAACGCCATGCCTTGCGGAATGGTCAGCCTGGCGCAACGAAAACCGCGCTTGTGATCGTTTGGCGCCGTCTTATGGGGCGGCCGGAATGGCAACGGTAACGGTACCCATCCGGTTTCATTGGTATCGTGCGGCCTTTCGTCCGTGCGTACGCCCGGCCCCCAAGATTGAGAGGGGTTGGTGGACGACATGTTGTCTGACCACGCGCCTGGCGCGACCGTCGCAGGCGGAACAGGGCCGGCGACGCAACGCTCTTGCGGGCAATCCGATTGAGTGCCGATCGGCGGCGTCGCGACTTTGCTTCGCGACCGACGCTCACCAACACCCGCGGATTGCGCGAACGCCTGTGCGCGACGAAACCCTATGCCGCGGCCACCGTGGCGCTGTCGGCGATGGCCCCGCGCAGGACGCGAATGACGTCGCGCACGCTCAGCACGCCCACCAGCGTATGATCGTCCAGGACGGGCAGGTGACGGATGGCATGGCGGTCCATCTTCTCCATCACGTCCGCCAAATCGTCATTGGGCGCGCAAGAAATCAGTTTCTTGCTCATCAATTTCTCGACCGGCATCTTCATGATGTCCTGGCCGCTGCTGACGAGCGCGCGCATCAGATCACGTTCCGAGATGACGCCGACGACCGTGCTGCCCTCGGTCATGACCACGTCCGTCACGACAAGGGCGCCGATATTCTCGGTCACCATCAGCTTCGCCGCCGCCGCCACGGATTCACGCAGCCGGATCGTGATGATCCGCGTGTCCTTGGTCTTCAAGATCTGTCCGACTCTCATAGGATCCTCCCGTTCGGAGCAGCACCGTTCAAAACCGAGTTGCCGGGGGATGTCAGCTCCCCCTGATGAGAACTCTGGTATACAAAATACCAAATGTCAATGAGAATGGCCACGGCAAGCCATCAAAAATGGAACAGCGCAGGCGGCCTGGCGTGACCCCCGCCAACTGGAATTGAGATTCGGATCGGAGTTTCAATGACTTGTGGTTCTGGAAAGGGACCGCTTGCCTTGCCCTCGCATGGCTCGCCGTTCCGGATCATCGCCACCGGTGGGAGAGATCCGGAGTTCCATCCGAGAGGTCGGAGCGCGGTGACCGCGGTCGCCTCAACCCGGCACGATCCGATCGTTCAGTTTGCTGTCCACGATCTGGACCGTGCGGTCGATCTCGGCACTGGGCATGCCAAGCTGATGCGAAATCAGCTTCACCAACAGGTCGACCCGCTCGATGAAGGGCGCGCCGGCGGCCACCGCCCGGGCGGCCGACGAGGGCTTGAGGAGGCTTTCTGCCGCCTTGGCATATTTCTCGAACGGCACCTGGTCCTTCGGATCGGCGCCCAGGCGCCGGGCGACGGCGTCCACATGATCATAGATCGACCGCGAGAGCTTCAGATCCGCGTGCACCGCATCGCGGATCGACCGCGGATCCTGCAAGGTGATGCAGCGATAGTTCCCGGTCAGCAGCATCGACCATTTGGCGAGCGGGACGAATAATGAGTCAAAGACCTTGAGCTTCACCGGAACGTCCTGGCCATCCAGCGTCACCGCCTCGATGTCCTTCTCCAGCTCCCGCAGCAGCCGGTTGTGCGCCTCGTCTTCAAAGACTGCCGCTTTGAAATTCGTCGGCAGGCCGACATGCAGCACGTTCGCCGCCTCTTCCGGCGGGCGGAATGCCTGCGGGTCGGGCGAGCAGAGCGACACGAGGCCCGGCTCGAACCGGTCCCACACCTGGGCATTGGTGTAAGCCTCTTCCAGCCTCATGCCCGCCAGGGCCGGGATCCGATTGAGATAAGGCAATGGTGGCATATTCATGATCGAGAGGCAGGGCAATCTCGCCTCCGCGATCTTCAGCATCAGGACCCGGATCGTATGGTTGGTGTATTGTGGCTCCTGCATCGCAAGGCCAACCAGATGGTAGCGCGAGGGGTTGATGTCTTCGGGCGCGGCCGCATCCAGAGTCCCAGGCAAGTCGCGCGAGAAGATCTTCCGGTGCGTCGCCTCGTCACGCAGCTTGATGCGAACCTCGGTGCCTTCGCGATTGATGAGCTCGGCGGTCTTCTGCCGGCAGACCAGGGTCACGTTGTGGCCCGCCATCAGAAGCTTCGTTGCCAGCAATGAGCCGTACGAGGCTCCGAGGATCAGAATGTCGCGCGCCATGCTTCGTCCCTCAGAGAATGATGCCAGATCTTTTCCCGACGCCCCGGGCCGAGCTGCGTTGCAAGCTTCTGCAAGTCCTAGAATTCGAGGCGGGCCGGACCGTCAACCATGGATTCAATGGCCCTTTCGGTCAAACGCGCGACAATCAGGACACTGGCGACGGAATAGGTTCCAGCAGGAAAACGCCCCCAATTGGCGCCAATCCGACCTTGCGCCATGGTGGGCGAACTCATCGGCGGCTTCGTCTGCCGCATCATGCGCGACAAGATTCGGCGAACGATACATCGCCTGATCACGAGAGAGAGCGCGTCGTACCGCAACCATCGGTGCAATGCCAAGAAGCCGATCGTGCACACGCGGCAAAGGCGTGCATGGTCCGCGCAATCGCGTGGCGGCGTTCAGGTCGATCATCGTGTCGTCTGACGCGATGGTGGGTGCGACAGGGATTGAACCTGTGACCCCTACCGTGTGAAGGTAGTGCTCTCCCGCTGAGCTACGCACCCGACCGGGACTGGCGTAAAGAGCCGCCAGCGTCCCAAAGGCGGCCGCAAAATCGGCCCGGACTTTCAGGATGGCGGTTGTTTAAAGAGGGCGCTGCGGGCTGTCAACCTTGGGCGCCGTCCGCCCGCTCCGCGCTTTGTGACCGGCCGCGATCTTGACATCAGAGGCGTTCCGACCCAGCTTCGGAAGTCCGGGGGTTGTCGCAGAATCGCCTTGGAATCAGGAGCTTAGCCGATGACACGCCGCCCATTCGCCGCCTTGATCGCGGGCCTTGCCGCACTCCTTATATATAGCGGCGGGCCGGCCGCGGCGGCGGGCAACAATGCGCATTTGACCTATGTCGGCTATCTGGGTGGCGCGCCGGTCCTGTCGCTCGGCGCCAACATTTCCGTCCCCGAAGGGGCCAGGCCGCAGAACGGCGCTTATATCGTCACCGCCGACATCGCCACCACCGGCAATCTGGCGATGCTCTATCCCTTCACTCAATCGCTGAAGGCCTCCGGCGCGCTGAAAGGCTATCGCGCGCAGCCGGCCAGTTATCGTTCCGACATGCAGGTCTGGAATCGCCGCGAATCCATCGCGCTCACCTATGGCTCGAATGGCGTCGTCGGCATCGAGGCGAATCCGCTGACCCGCCAGGCGCAGATGGCGCAGCAGCAGGGCTACGCCAACGGCACCATGGACCCCGCCAGCGTCATCGTGGCGGTGGCGACGGCCTTTGCCCAGACCGGCACGTGCAGCGGCCGCTACGCCTTGTTCGACGGTGCGCGGCGCTATGACCTGGTGCTGGAGCAGGGCGGGTTCGCCGATCTCGATCCGACAACCAACGGCTACTACGCGGGCTCGGCCACCGAATGCACCGCGACGCCGGAACTGGTCGCCGGATTCCAGCAAAGCGCGATGCAGGCCAATCTCTATCCGCAATCGGCGAAGCTGTGGCTGGCCCCGGCGGTCGCCGGCTTTCCCAGCGTGCCGGTGCGCATCGTGGCGCAGAGCCAGTTCGGCGAGATGACTCTGGAGCTCACGCAGGTCTCGCGTTAGCCCAGCCGCTCCAAAGTTGCGCGCAAATCGCCGAAGCCGCCGATGGTGATCTCCGCCTGCGGCGGCTCCATGCCATAGCCGGACGGGATGATGATGCCGGGCACACCGGCGGCGACGGCGGTCGCGAGATCGGTGGAGCTGTCGCCGATCAGCGCCGCCTGGTCCGGCATGCCGCCCAGGCGCGCGATCACCTGCAGCAGCGGCTCCGGGTCCGGCTTGCGCTGCGGCAGGGAATCGCCGCCGATCACCGCGCCGAAATAGCGCGCCAGGTCGAATGCCTCCAGCACCTGCATGGTCGGCTTGAACGGCTTGTTGGTGCAGACCCCCATGCGGCAACCCAGGGCTGCCAGCTCGGCCAGCGTCTCGGTCACCGCCGGATAGACGGTGGTCAGTTTCACTGCATTGTCACCGTAATGCACCGTGAAACGGGGGAACAATTCGGCCGATGTCTGCTTTGCTCCCACATGCGCGAGGGCCCGCTGCAACAGGATCGGCGCGCCGTCGCCCACCCATCGGCGGATGTGCTCCAGCTCCACCGCCGGCAGGTTCAGCTCACCGAACAAGGCGTTCACCGCACCGGCCAGGTCCGGGGCGCTGTCGATGAGAGTGCCATCCAGGTCGAAGGCCAGGATGTGCCGTTTGAAGCGCGGGCTGGGGGAGGCCATAGTTTCGCCGTTTTCCGGGGTTTTTCTGAAGGTTAAGGCCGCCGGTTCCGTTGCGGGGCCGGCTTGGAGTCGGGGGTTGGATATGGCATTTTCCGGCGGGTCGGTGCAACAAGGGCCGGAGGCCCTCGCCACCGGGCTCGAGTCCGTTCCACCCAAATCCGATTGAACATGCCAGAATCGACCAAAGCTGCTCGTCAAGCTGCCGCCATCCTCCTTGCCGCCGGCAAGGGCACCCGCATGAAGTCCCGCCTGCCGAAGGTGATGCACCGTATCGCCGGCCGCACCATGGTCGGCCATGTGCTGGATCATCTGGCGCCCCTCGGCCTGTCGCGCGCGGTGGTGGTCGTGGCGCCGGGCATGGACGACGTGGCCGCCGAAGTGGCGCCGAACCCGACGGCGATCCAGGCGGACCAGTTCGGCACCGGCCACGCGGTCGGCTGCGCCAAGGGAGCACTGGCGGATTTCAAGGGCGACGTGCTCGTGGTCTATGGCGATACGCCCTTCGTCAGCACGGACACGTTGCGGCGCCTGCTGGAGCGTCGGCGCCAGGCGGACAATCCCGCCGTCGTCGTGCTCGGCATGCGTCCCGCCGATCCTTCAGGGTATGGCCGGCTGGTGCAGGGCGCCGATGGCGGTCTGGACCGCATCGTCGAGCACAAGGATGCCAGCGAAGCGGAGCGCGCCATCGGCCTGTGCAATTCCGGCGTCATGGCGATGGATGGCGCGATCCTGTGGAGCCTGATCGACCGTCTCGACAACAAGAACGTCAAGGGCGAGTACTATCTGACCGACTGCATCGCCCATGCGCGCGCCGCCGGACGCCGCTGCGCCATCGTCGAGGCGCCGGCGGACGAATTGCTCGGCGTCAACAGCCGCGTCGAGCTGGCCGCGGCCGAAGCCCTGTTCCAGAACGCGATGCGCCGCAAGGCGATGGAGGAGGGCGCGACCCTCACCGATCCCGGCAGCGTCTTCTTCGCCGCCGATACCAGGATCGGCCGCGACGTGGTCATCGGCCCCAACGTGCAGTTCGGCCCCGGCGTGGAGATCGCCGACGATGTCGAGATCCGCGCCTTCTGCCACATCGAGGGCGCGCGGATCGCGCGCGGCGCCATCGTCGGACCGTTCGCGCGGGTGCGCCCTGGTTCGGTCATCGGCGAGGACGCTCATGTCGGCAATTTTGTCGAGCTCAAGAAGGCGGAATTGGGCGCCGGCGCCAAGGCCAACCACCTGACCTATCTGGGCGACGCGACCGTCGGCGCCAAGGCGAATATCGGCGCCGGCACCATCACCTGCAATTACGATGGCTTCAACAAGACTCGCACCGTGATCGGCGCCGGCGCCTTCATCGGCTCGGACACGTCGCTGGTGGCGCCGGTCACTGTCGGCGACGGCGCCATCACCGCGGCCGGCTCCGTCATCACCCGCGACGTGCCGGCGGATGCGCTGGCCATCGCACGCGGCGCGCAGGTGGAGAAGGCCGGCTGGGCGAAGAATTTCCGCGCCATGCAGAAACCGAAGCATAAGAAGGACTAGATATTCATGTGCGGCATCATTGGTATTCTCGGCAAGGATGATGTCTCCGGCGCGCTGCTCAACGGACTGAAGCGGCTGGAATATCGCGGCTACGATTCCGCGGGCATCGCGACCCTGAAGGATGGCCATATCGAGCGCCGCCGCGCCGAGGGCAAGCTGGTCAACCTCGAGGCGTTGCTGGCGAAGCAGCCGCTGAGCGGCGTCACCGGCATCGGCCATACGCGCTGGGCGACGCACGGCCGTCCGAACGAGACCAATGCCCATCCGCATGCGACCGACAAGGTCGCCATCGTCCATAACGGCATCATCGAGAATTTCCAGGAGCTGCGCGCGGAACTCTCCGCCGCCGGCCACGTCTTCACCACCGAAACCGACACCGAGACGGTCGCGCATCTGCTGACCGACCTCTTGAACAAGGGCAAGAGCCCGGAGCAGGCGATGGCCATCGCGATGGAGCGCCTGCACGGCGCTTTCTCGCTCGGCATCCTGTTCGCCGATCATCCGGAGCTGATGGCGGGCGCCCGCCGCGGCTCGCCGCTCGCGGTCGGCTATGGCGAGGGCGAGATGTATCTCGGCTCCGACGCGATGGCGCTGGCGCCTTATACCAGCCAGATCTGCTATCTCGAGGAAGACGATTGGGTGATGATGTCGCGCCAGGGCGCGACCATCTACAATCACGGCAAGCGCGTGAATCGCGAGGTGCGCCAGACCACCGTTTCCGGCGCCCTGGTCGGCAAGGGCAATTACCGCCATTTCATGATGAAGGAGATCGCCGAGCAGCCGTCGGTGATCGGCGACACCTTGCAGGTCTTCCTGAATCCACTGGAGCGGCGGATCGAGCTGCCGCCTCTGCCGGTCGATCTCGCCAAGATCACGCGCCTCACCATCGTCGCCTGCGGCACCGCCTACCTCGCCGGCTATGTGGCGAAATACTGGCTGGAGAAGATCGCCCGCCTGCCGGTCGAGCTCGATGTGGCGTCCGAGTTCCGCTACCGCGCGGCGCCCATGGAACCGGGCGGCGCCACCCTGGTGATCTCGCAATCCGGCGAGACGGCGGACACGCTGGCGGCCTTGCGCTATGCCAAAGCCCAGGGACAGAAGGTCATTGCCGTGCTCAACGTGCCGGAGAGCACCATGGGCCGCGAATCCGACGCGGTGCTGCACACCTTGGCGGGAACCGAGATCGGCGTCGCCTCGACCAAGGCCTTCACCACGCAACTGGTCGTGCTGGCCGCTTTCGCCATCGCCTGCGCCCGCGCCCGCGGCGCGATCGACGCGGGGCGCGAGGCGGCCTTGTCCGGCGCCCTGCTGGAAGTCCCGGCGCTGGCGGCGGAGGTGCTGAACCATGACGCCGCGATCAAGGCGCTGGCGCTCAAGGTGGCGGAAGCGCGCGACGTCCTGTTCCTGGGGCGCGGCACCTCCTATCCGATTGCCCTCGAGGGCGCCTTGAAGCTGAAGGAGATCTCCTACCTCCACGCCGAAGGCTATGCGGCGGGTGAGATGAAGCACGGCCCCATCGCGTTGATCGACGAGAACGTGCCGATCATCGTCGTGGCGCCCAGCGACGATCTGTTCGACAAGACCGCGTCCAACCTGCAGGAGGCGCGGGCGCGCGGCGGCCGGGTGATCTTCTTCTCCGATGCCGAGGGCATCCAGCGTCTGGGGTCCGCGGCGATGGCGGCTATCGAGCTGCCCAAGGTCGATCCCTTCGTAGCGCCCATCCTCTACGCCATTCCGGTCCAGTTGCTGGCCTATCACGCCGCCGTGGCGAAAGGCACGGACGTCGATCAGCCGCGCAACCTGGCCAAGAGCGTGACGGTCGAATAATGCCGCTCGCGCCGTTCGTGGGGTTGGACGCAGGTTCCGACATCCCGAGCGGCGGCCCGATCGTGGCGGGGCCTTCGCCCCTTGCCTATGCGGCGACGCCGGAGGTGCGCGACGCCATTGCCTCCCTGGGGCGCACGGAAGATCTGCGACTGGCGCCAGGCGGGCGCCGCCTCGCCATTGCCGCCGCGGCCCGCAACCGGATCGTTCTGATCGAGCTTGAGATCGCGACAGCAGGCGCCACGCCGCAGGTGGCTTTGACGCATGCGGTGGAGATTTCATCGCCATGCCTCAGATATCCGCACGGCGTGGATTTCCTCGATGACGACACGCTCATCGTGGCCAGTCGCGCCGGCGGCGTGGCCATCTTCGATGTGTCGTCGATCGAACCCGGCGCGCATTTCGTCGAACTCGCGCCGTTGCAGATGT
The DNA here is from genome assembly GCA_035549815.1 of Dongiaceae bacterium. Lineage (GTDB taxonomy): Bacteria > Pseudomonadota > Alphaproteobacteria > Dongiales > Dongiaceae > Dongia_A. The sequence continues at coordinate 2,443 of DASZQC010000359.1, read as the reverse complement.
TGCCAAGCACCGCGAACACGCCGTTGCAAAGACCGGGTTCGATTGCGCTGCTTGGGTCCGGCGCGGTGCACCCCGAGATCCTGATCTGCAACAATTCCGGCAACACCATCACGAAGCATTTGCTGGATCGCGATGCGCGCTACGCTCCGCTGGGCGGCGAAACTCTGCTGCAAAAATGGCTCGACATCCCGGACGGCATCGCGGCCAGCCGCGACGGGCGCTGGATCGCGGTCAGCAATCACAACGGCTATTGTGTCATGCTGTATGAAAACCCACCGGGAGCGGGCCGTGATGCCCCGCCGGATGGTTTGCTGCGCGGTCCGCACGCGCCGCATGGGCTGCGTTTCAGCCCGGATGGACGCATGCTGTTCGTCGCCGATGCCGGCACGCCCCACGTCCATCTCTACACGGCCGATGACGCGCAATGGCGCGGGGTGCGCTATCCGGATATGTCGATCCGGGTGATCGACGCGGAGCGCTTCGCGCGCGGGCGATACAATCTGCGCGAAGGTGGACCGAAGGGCATCGATCTGGATCCCGGCATGCGCGTCCTCGTCGTCACCTGCGAATGGCAGAATCTGGCCTTTTTCGATCTGGCGCCTTTGCTCGCAGAGGCTATTGGAGGCAGTGCCGATGGCGCCGCGATTCTGCGTCACGAGATCGACGTGCTGGGTCCGGTCACGGACATGCACCGGCGGTTGCGGGCGGCCGAAAGGCAGGCCGCTCAGGCCGCCGACAGGGAACGGAAGGTCATGCGACGCCTGGACGACCTGAAGCGAAGCTTGTCCTGGCGCCTGACCGCGCCGCTGCGCTGGGTGCACGGCCTCTTCAGCGGACGTCGCTAGTCCAGTTTCTGGATCGCCCCCAGATCAGTCTTTCGCGCGGGGCTATCGATGGTTGATCGATTGCCGGTCCCGCTCGCATCAGTGCACCCGGACCCTATCCTCCTTCACGGTTGGACCGCGCGCGGATTGTCCCTACACTTTCCCCAGAACACGAGGGCCAATCCAGTTTCCTGAATGACTGCATGACCGCTTGGCGCGACATGAGAGATGGTGCCGCGGAGATTCGATATGTGGCGCCGCCAGAAGTGTGCGCCGTCATCGAATCCCTCGGGCGCACCGAAGATGTGCGGTTCTCTCCGGATGGCCGCCGCCTTGCGCTCGCCGCGTTCAACCGGAACAGGATTGCCGTCTTCGACATCGACGTGTCGCGCTCTGCCGCGGGCGCGGGCATTGCTGTGACCGGGGCCGTCGAGATTTCGTCGCCCGCTTTGAGGCGGCCGCACGGCATCGACTTCATCGACGCTGACACCCTTGTCGTCGCCAACCGCGAAGGGGACGTCGCGCTGTTCGCCGTGCCGCCCGCCTGCGCGGGTGGTACGTGCCGGGAACTGACACCTATTCATGTGCGGCGCGCCGGCGATGGCAGGCTGTTGAAGGAGCCCGGCTCCGTTCGCGTGGCGGGTGGCTCCGGACGTGCCCGCGAAATCTTCGTCTGCAACAACGCGGCGCATTCCGTCACCCGGCACAGTCTGGGCGCCGGCGGCCGATCGATCGGCCGTGGCGAGATTCTGCTGCAGAAATGGCTCGATGTCCCCGACAGCGTCGGCGTCAGCGAGGACGGTCGATGGATCGCCGTCAGCAATCACAACACGCATGCGGTCCTGTTGTACGAGAACTCCCCGTCCTTGACGCCCGCCAGCGATCCGGATGGCCTGTTGCGCGGCGTCCGTTATCCGCACGGTCTCCGCTTCAGCGCCGATGGAAGCTCCATTCTGCTCGCCGATGCCGGCGCGCCGTATGTCCACGTCTATGCGCGGGGCGGGCAGGGGTGGCACGGCCTGCACTATCCGGTGGCGTCGTTGCGGGTGATGGACGATGCCTTGTTCCAGCGCGGCCGGAGCAGTCCGCAAGATGGCGGCCCCAAGGGCCTCGACATCGACCCGGCCCTGAACTTGCTGGTGATCACGTCCGAATGCCAGACGATGGCGTTCTTCGACCTGCCGCAGATCCTGGACGGCACCGCCTGCCACCCCGACCTGCCGTCTCACCGGCAGCACCAGGCGCTGCAGCTCCGCTGCGAACTGGAGATCGCGGCCCAGTCCCGGCAGGCGCAATTGCATGCCGAAGCAAAGGCGGCCCGGGCAAAGGCGAAGCTGGCCGCCATGAGGGCCAGCCCCTCCTGGCGCCTCGCCAAGCCGCTACGCTGGCTGGGAAAGGCCCTCGGGCGGCCGTCCTGACCCGCCATTCGGCTGATTTTCCAGATGCTCCGGTGTGTCGGTTCGTGCCGATCGCAGGGCGGCCTTAAGGGCGGATTAACCAATAACCCCTGACAATCCCGGCTGGATTGTGCTCGGGGTCTCAATGACACAGGTTTGGGATATCTCCGTCCTGGTGGACGATGTCGGCCGCATCCTGGAAGTGCGCGGCCAGGCCGAATT
>DASZQC010000358.1:0-1972 GCA_035549815.1 Dongiaceae bacterium | reverse complement strand
GGATGGATCTCGGCTCGAGGCCGGGATGACGAACGAGTTTGTAACCACGGCAGAGCACGGAACCATCAACGCAGCGGCTCCAGGATGCTGACGTAGTTCGCCACCGCCGCGCCGCCCATGTTGAAGATGCCGCCGAGATTGGCGCTCGGGAGCTGCATGGCGCCGGCGTCGCCCGCCAACTGCATCGCGGTCAGGACGTGCATGGAGACGCCGGTGGCGCCGATCGGGTGGCCCTTGGCCTTCAGGCCGCCGGAACGGTTGACCGGCAGCTTGCCGTCCTTCTCGGTCCAGCCCTCTGCAACGGCGCGGGCGCCCTCGCCCCGCTTCGCAAGGCCCATCGCTTCGTATTCGATGAGCTCGGCGATGGTGAAGCAATCGTGGGTCTCGACAAAGCTGAGATCGTCCAGCGTGAGTTTCGCGTGGCCCAGCGCGCGAGCCCAAGCAAGCTGGCAGCCCTCGAACTGCACGATGTCGCGCGCGCGCATCGGCAGGAAGTCGTTCACCTGCGCGACGCTGCGGATCAGGATCGCACGATCGGCCGAGAGCGAGACGTCGAGATCGGCCAGCACCAGCGCCGCGGCGCCGTCCGACACCAGCGAGCAATCGGTGCGCTTCAGCGGCCCGGCCACCAGCGGGTTCTTGTCGGAGACGTTGCGGCAGAACTCATAGCCCAGATCCTTGCGCATCTGGGCATAAGGATTGTCGACGCCGTTCTTGTGGTTCTTCGCCGCGATGCGCGCCAGCGCGTCGGACTGGTCGCCATAGCGCTGGAAATAGAGTTCGGCGATGCGGCCGAAGACGCCGGCGAAACCGCCGGGCGTGTCCGCCTCTTCCTTCACATAGCTCGCTTTCAGCAGATTGCGGCCGATGGCGGCGCCGTCATTGGCGGTCATATGCTCGACGCCGATCACCAGCACGATGCGCGCCTGCCTGGCGGCGATCTCCTTGATGCCCTGATGCACAGCGGCGGAGCCCGTGGCGCAGGCATTCTCCACTCGCGTCGCCGGCTTGAAGCGCAGTGCCGGATCGATGCCGAAACTGAGCGAGGCCGGGAAATCCTGGGGCGAGAAGCCGGCATTGAAATGGCCGACGAAGATCGCGTCGACATCGGCGGGCGCGACAGCGGCGTGCTTCAACGCGGCAGCGCCCGCCTCCACCATCATGCTCTCGATATCCTTGTCCGCATGCTTGCCGAAGGGCAGATGCGACCAGCCGATGATGCTGGTTCCGGTCATGATGTGCCTCCTACGCCCCTTCTATGCCTGGGGCTCCTGCTGCATGGTCTCCTGGAAACGCACCGGCGCGCCGATGGGCGCACCGATCAGCTCATCCTCGCGCATCACGATGTTGCCGCGCACGATGGTGGCGATGGGCCAGCCGGTCACTTCCATGCCGTCGAACGGCGTCCAGCCGCTCTTGGTCTTCATCTGGTCGTTGGTGATGGTGCGCTTCTTCTTCAAATCCACAATTGTGAAATCGGCATCGTAGCCCAGCGCGATGCGGCCCTTGCCGGCGATGTTGTAGATGCGCTGCGGCCCGGCGCTGGTCAGGTCGATGAAACGCTGCAGCGAGAGGCGGCCGGCATTCACATGATCCAGCATCACCGGCACCAGGGTCTGCACGCCCGGCATGCCCGACGGGCTCTGCGGATAGGGGCGCGCCTTCTCCTCGCGCGTATGGGGCGCATGGTCGGTGCCAAGGACATCCACGATGCCGGCGCGCACGGCGCGCCACAGCCCGTCGCGATGACGCGCATCGCGGATCGGCGGGTTCATCTGGGCGAAGGTGCCGAGGCGCTCATAGCAATCCGGCGCCGCCAGGGTGAGGTGATTGACCAGCACCTCCACGGTGGCAAGGTCCTTGTGCTGCGCCAGGATGTCCATCTCGTCGGCGGTGGAGACGTGCAGCACATGCACGCGCCGCGCCGCCCGCCGCGCCAAGCGCAACAGGCGCCTGGTCGCGCGGCTCGCCG
>DASZQC010000357.1:0-1736 GCA_035549815.1 Dongiaceae bacterium | reverse complement strand
ACGCCGCTGGTGAAGGGCGTGTGGCTGAAGCCCGGCGCGCACCTGGACCTGGTCGGCGCCTTCACGCCGGAGATGCGCGAAAGCGACGACGAGGCGGTGCGGCGCGCCAGCCTGTTCTGCGACACCCGCGCGGGCGCCCTGAAGGAAGGCGGCGATCTGGTCATTCCGCTGAAGGCCGGGCTGATCAAGGAGAGCGCGGTGAAGGCCGACCTCGCCGATCTGGCGCGCGGCTTTCACAAGGGTCGCGCCAGCGCGGACGAGATCACTTTGTTCAAGTCGGTCGGCACGGCGGTGGAGGATTTCGCCGCCGCGCGGCTGGCGATGGAACGGCTGAAAGGCTAGAGGCTATTGCACCACATCATAGCCGGCATCCTCGATGGCGGCGATGGCGCGGGTCTTGTCGACGCTGTCGGCGATCTCGACTTGGCCGGTCTGCAGATCGACCTTCACCGGCGTGCCACCGGCGATGCTGGCCAGGGCGTTCTTTACCGAGGCGACACACCCGCCGCAGGTCATGCCGGAGACTTTCAGGGTTTGCATATCTGTCATCCTTGAACTGATCTGGCTCGAATATGGACCTTGCCATGATGGGAAGGTCAAGGGGCGGTTGCGCCGGACCGCCGCGAGCCCCACATATCCCTTGACCTTCCAATGATGGGAAGGTCCATCTATCTGCCATGACCAGCACCGAACTCACCAGCTCCGATATCCATCTCAGCCTCGGCGTCAGCGGCATGACCTGCGCGGCCTGCGCCACGCGGATCGAGAAGGTCCTGAAGCGCCTGCCGGGCGTCAGCGACGCCAATGTCAATCTGGCGACAGAGGTCGCGCGGGTGGATGGCGATGCGCGGGTCACGCGCGACGCCGTCGCCGCCGCCATCCGCAAGGCCGGTTATGATGTGCGGGCCGAAGGGCCGAAGCCCGACGAGGGGGCCGCCCTGCGGCGCGAGCTGATCGCCATCCTGATCGGCGCGGCGCTGACATTGCCGCTGGTGGCGCCGATGGTGGGCGCCCTGTTCGACCGGCATGTGATGCTGCCGGCCTGGTGGCAGTTCGCCTTGGCCCTGCCGGTGCAGTTCTGGCTCGGCTGGCCGTTCTATACCGGCGCCTGGAAGGCGTTCCGCGGCGGCACCGCCAACATGGATGTGCTGGTGGCGCTCGGCACCTCCGCCGCCTTCGGTCTCAGCCTCTATCTGATGCTGGGCGGGGAGATTCATCTCTATTACGAATCCGCCGCCGTCATCATCGTGCTGGTGCGCCTCGGCAAATGGCTGGAAAGCCGCGCCAAGCGCCGCACCTTGCGGGCGCTGGAAGCGCTGGAATCGCTGCGCCCAACCGAGGCGCTGGTGCGCCGCGACAATCGCGACGAAACGGTGCCCATCGCGGCGCTGAAAACCGGCGACCTGCTGGTGGTGAAGCCCGGCGCGCGCATCGCCGCCGACGGACTGGTCGGCGAGGGCCGCTCTTCGGTCGACCAGTCGCTGCTGACCGGCGAGAGCAAGCCGGTGGAGACGGAGCCCGGCGATCATGTCATCGGCGGCGCGATCAACGGCGAAGGCCTGTTGCTGGTGCGCGTCACCGCGACGGGCGCCGAATCCATGCTGAGCCGCATCGTGCGCATGGTGGCGGAGGCGCAAGGCGCCAAGGCGCCGATCCAGCGCCTGGTGGACAGGATCAGCGCCGTGTTCGTGCCGGCCGTGCTGGTCATTGCCCTCATTACCATCGTCGGCTGGCTG
>DASZQC010000356.1:0-5718 GCA_035549815.1 Dongiaceae bacterium | reverse complement strand
GAAGCGGCGCAGCCATTCGCCGAGCCCTCCGGTCGTGCCCGCCAGGTCGATTTCGTCCGAGAGCGGCAGTACCTCTGCGGCGCGGGACAACGTCGCACGCACGGCGGCGGCCACCGCCGCATCGGCGAGCGCGAAGGCATCGCACACCGGCATGAACCGATGCAGCGCGATGCCGGCGCGATCCGGCGGCAACAGCACCTCGCCCACCCGGCGCAGCACGTCGGCCCGGCGTGCGAACCAGCCCACGGTGTCGAAGCTGCGCGCCAGCGGCATCACGCCATTGCTGTCGACCGCATCGTGGCTCGGCCGGATACCGAAGATGCCGTTGAGCGCGGCGGGAATCCGCACCGAGCCGCCGGTGTCGCTGCCCAGCGCGAAATCGACCACGCCGTGGCCGACGGCGGAAGCCGAACCGCAGGAGGACCCGCCGGGGATCCGGTCCGGCGTCACCGCGTTGCGCGGCGTGCCGTAATGGAAGTTCTGGCCGTTCAGGCTGAAGGCCAATTCGTCGGTGACGGTCTTGCCTAGCATGTCGGCGCCGGCATCGAGCAGCGCCTGCACCACCGGCGCATGACGCGAGGCCGGCTGATGCGAGGCGAGCCAATCGGGATTGCCGCAGCCGGTGACGCGGCCGGCGATGTCGAAGATGTCCTTGACCGCGAAGGCGAGGCCCTTCAGCGATCCGCTCGCGGCGCCCGAGATGGCAAAATTGCCGTGCGGGCAAAAGGCGCCGGTCGCAAGCGCGGCCGGCCACAGGGGCATGTTGCCCGGCGTCGAACTCACGTCTCCACGCCCTCGCCGGAACCGGCGCCGTCCGTCTCGATCGGCTCCTCCTCGGAATTTTCCGGCTTCAGGCGGCGGATGATGATGTCGCCATTGGGCAGGACTTCCGGCGCCGCATACTGCGGCACCGAATCCACCAGCAGGTTCAGCGCGCGCATGATCTTGGTCAGCGCCTCGCCCGCCAGGCGCTCCGCCTCCGCCGTGCTGTCCTGGAGCGAATCCGCGCGCGCGACTCCGATCGGCGCGGCCAGCAGGGTGATCATCAGCAAGGTCCAAAATCGCATGCGCATCGTCGCCTCCCGCAAACGAGGGAATGGCTGCATCCTGGCGCTTTCCGCCGGCCAAGGCCAGCTTTCTATCCATCACGTCTACGTTGTCGGAGCAGCCCCCTTCGCCTTGACACGGCAGGCGGCCTTTTCACTAATGGCGCCTTCCGATCGTCTTCCCTTCCGTGAGCAGCATGTCCAAGACCTCTACGCACCCGTTCGTCCAGGACCGGGCGGATTTCGACGCCCTGGGCAACCGCACCATCGAGATGCTGGGCGACTATCTGCGCAATTTGCCGGACGAGCCGGTGGATCGCGTGGTGCCGACCGAGGTGCGGCGGCGCCTGATCTCTCTCCCACTGCCGGAGCACGGGCAATCCCCGGACGACATCCTGGATTTCCTGAAGCGCGAGATCATGCCCTGGCCGATCGCCACCGGGCACAAACGGTCCTATGGCTGGGTGAATTCCGGGCCGGCGCCGATCGCGCTGTTGGCCGACGCGGTCGCCAGCACCATGGATTGCGGGCTCGACGGCTATGACCATTCCGCCATCTTCCTCAATGCCAGCGTCGGGCGCTGGATCATGGAACTGGTCGGCTTCCCCACCGAGGGCAGCCTGTGCATCCTGCTGAGCGGCGGGTCGTCGGCGACCCTCAACGCGCTGACGACGGCGCGGCACCGCGCGGCGGAGCGCGACGGCTGGAACCTGCGCAAGGAAGGCCTGCAGAGTGGCCGCAAGCGCCTGGTCGCCTATGCCAGCGCGGAAAGCCATTCCTCGATCCAGAAATGCGTCGAGCAGCTCGGCATCGGCACCGACAACCTGCGCAACATTCCCGCCGGCCCTGATTTCCGCATGCAGCCGGCCGCCCTGCGCAGCGCGATCGCGGCGGATTTGAAAGCCGGCCACTTGCCCTTCGCCATCGTCGCCTGCGGAGGCGCCACCAATGTCGGCGCGATCGATCCGCTGGACGAGATCGCCGACATCGCCGCAGAGTTCGGCATCTGGCTGCACGTCGACGGCGCGTTCGGCGCCTGGGCGGCGCTCGATCCCGCTTACAAGCCGCAACTCGCGGCCATGGCACGGGCGGATTCCGTGACGCTCAACCCGCACAAATGGCTGCAGGTGCCGATCGACTGCGGCGCACTGCTGACGCGGCATCCGGAGGCGCATCGCAAAGCCTATTCGCTGACGCCCGATTACCTGGAAGCCGGCCACAGCGAAGCGCCGTGGCCCTACGAACATATGTTCCAGCTCACCTACGGCAATCGCGCGCTGAAAGTGTGGGCGGCGATCGCGCGACTGGGCCGCAGCGGCGTCGCCGAGCTGGTGATACGCTGCAACCGCCTCGCCAAGCTCTTGGAAGAGCGCGTGCGGCAGGCACCGGATCTGGAGCTGCTGTCGCCGGCCTCCTTGTCGGTGGTGAATTTCCGCTACCGGCCGGCGGATCGCGCGCTGGACGATGCCGCGCTCGACGCGCTCAACGACCGCATCTCCGACGCCATCAGCGCCAGCGGCGAGGCGCATTTGCCGACCACGCGCATCCACGGCAAGACCAGCCTGCGCGTCTGCTTCCTGCATTACGAGAATGACGAGAGCGACGTCGATCACTTGATCGGGCTGGTCCGACGCTGTGCTAAAACCTAGGCGAGACCTTTCCGCACCTTCCAAGCTGTCGACACGTCGCGGCGGAACGCCTCGCGCACGTGGTGGGCGTAGCATTCGGCGAGGCGGCCGATGCCGGCGGGCAGGTCATGCGTGCGCTGGATCATGTCGCAGCCGGATTGCACGTTGCCTTCGAGGATGATCGGACCGCGATCCGAGATCGACACGTCCCAGCCGACGGTGATGCGGTCCGGGAATGCGGCGTGTGCCTTGCGCACCAGCTCCATTGTCTCCTGCCACATCGGCAGCTTGCGGCCAACGATGGCTGCGCCCGACAAGGGATGCGCCTCGTACCAGACGCAGGGCTTGCCGACGCCGGCATCCGACGCGGGCCCGAGTTCTCCGGTGCGGATATCGACGCGCGAGACGATGCCGCCCTTGTGGAAGTTGTCGACGATGGCGCCGGGCTGGGTGGATGATTTGAAGACCGCGTGCGTCACCTCGAAACCGCCCTGCTCGTTCTTCACGCTCATGATGCGGCAGGAGGTCAGCACATTCATCGACAGATCGTGCAGGTCGCCATGGGGCGCCAGCGCCTCCTGCACGATGTAATCCTCTTTCCGCGCCAGCGCGCGCAGATGCCGCACCAGGCCGGCCTCGTCCAGCTCGACGCCGTGATTGTCGACATAGCGATCATGGTCGCCATAGACCCAGCGCTCGCAGCCGCGCCCACCGCGGCCGCGCAGCGGCTTCAGGAACAGGTTGCGCTTGGGCAGCGCGCCGTTGATCGGCATCAGCGGCGCCAAGTGGCCGTCCTGATAGACGAGCAGGAAGCTTGGCGGCGTCGCCACGCCGTGCGCTTCGCAATGTTTGAAGAACGCGGCCTTGTCGTTGAGGATGCGGCGCGTCGGATTCTCGATGCGCGATTCCAGCAGGTTATGTAGCCCACCCTTGAACTCGTAGCGCGCGATGTAGTGCCGTGCATTGCGGTAACGCTCCGGCCGGAACAGCTCGAACACATAATATTTCTTGGGCGAGATGGAGAACCAGAGCGCGATCCAGAATTGCTCCAGCACCTGCCGGATGCGGCCCTTGCCGGTGACCGCGCGTACCTTGGCGCCCAGCTTGCGGGTATGCTTCCAGCTCAGCAGGGCAAAGGTCAGCGGCCAAGTCAGGCTGTAGAGCGCCAGCCGCGGAAAGGCCTTAAGGCCGTGCATCTGCCAGACATACCTGGCATAGCCGTGATGGATCGCGTCGGCGGGCGCCGGTCCGTCCTTCGCCAGGTACCAAAAGACCTTGTAGGGAGAACAGAAGGGCAGTCTGAGATACGCCATGCAGGGAATCGCCGTCAGGATGTTGTCAGCTTTTCTAGCTGATCCCCTTTGCATGGCAAGGTTTATGTCAGGAAATCGTCAGATTGGTAAGTATTCCTTGTTCAATATTCTGATCACTTAGATTAGTATCTTGACCATCTCTCGGAGCGGCTTAAGATCGCACAATTCTCCCACGCGGCGTCGCGGGTTAGGCTAGAACGCCTTCCTGACGCGATTTCCATGACCAAAGGTGAGGCTATGCGGACAATCAATCACTTCGTCGGCGGCAAGGAAGTCGCCGGCACCAGCGGCCGTTTTGCCGACGTGTTCAATCCGGCGACCGGCGAGGTCCAGGCCAAGGTCGCGCTGGCTAGCAAGTCCGAATTGGACGCGGCCGTAAAGGTCGCCGCCGAAGCCTTCCCGAAATGGTCGGCCACGCCGCCGCTCATGCGCGCCCGCGTCATGTTCCGCTTCAAGCAGCTCATCGAAGAGAACATGGACAAGCTGGCGCAGATCGTGACCTCGGAGCACGGCAAGGTGATCTCCGACGCCAAGGGCTCGATCACCCGCGGCCTGGAGGTCGTCGAGTTCGCCTGCGGCATCCCGCATCTGCTGAAGGCGGATTACAGCGAGAATGTCGGCACCAACGTCGATTCCTATTCGATGCGCCAGGCGCTGGGCGTCGTCGCCGGCATCACGCCGTTCAATTTCCCCGCGATGGTGCCGATGTGGATGTTCCCCATCGCGCTCGCCTGCGGCAACACCTTCATCCTGAAGGTCTCGGAGCGCGATCCGAGTGCTGCGAATTTCATGGCCGAACTGTTGAAGAAGGCCGGCCTGCCCGACGGCGTGTTGAATGTCGTGCATGGCGACAAGGAAGCGGTCGACGCGATCCTCGCCAATCCCGAGATCCAGGCGGTCAGCTTCGTCGGCTCCACGCCGATCGCGGAATACATCTATCACACCGGCACGGCGCACAATAAGCGCGTGCAGGCGCTGGGCGGCGCCAAGAACCACATGATCGTCATGCCCGACGCCGACATGGACCTGGCGACCGACGCGCTGATGGGCGCCGGCTACGGCTCGGCCGGCGAGCGCTGCATGGCGATCTCCGTCGCCGTTGCCATCGGCGACAAGGTCGGCGACACGCTGATCGAGAAGCTGGCGCCGCGCGTGCGCGGCCTGAAGGTGGCGCCGGGTACCGATCCGGAAGCCGAGATGGGCCCGCTGGTCACCAAGCAGCACTACGACAAGGTGAAGGGCTATGTCGATCTCGGCGTGCAGGAAGGCGCCAAGCTGGTGGTCGATGGCCGCTCGCTGAAGCTGCAGGGCTATGAGAACGGCTATTTCCTCGGCGGCTGCCTGTTCGACAACGTCCAGCCGCACATGCGCGTCTACAAGGAAGAGATCTTCGGCCCCGTCCTCGCGGTCGTGCGCGTGCCCGACTACAACAGCGCGGTGAAGCTGGTGAACGACCATGAATATGGCAACGGCACCGCGATCTTCACCCGCGACGGCGACGCGGCCCGCGAGTTCGCTTCCAAGATCAAGGTCGGCATGGTCGGCATCAACGTGCCGATCCCGGTGCCGATGGCCTTCAACAGCTTCGGTGGCTGGAAGCGGTCGCTGTTCGGAGACCATCACATGCATGGTCCGGAGGGCGTGCGCTTCTACACCAAGCTGAAGACCGTCACCTCGCGCTGGCCGACCGGCATCCGCGCCGGCGCCGAGTTCATCATGCCGACGATGCGG
>DASZQC010000355.1:0-3599 GCA_035549815.1 Dongiaceae bacterium | reverse complement strand
CGGCATTGATGCCAATCTCTGCGGCGTCGAAGCCGCGCTGCTCCAGATTGAGCGACAGCAGCGGCACGACCGCACCGACGGAGACGCCGACGCCGAAAGCGGTGCCGATGACCGCGGTCAAGGCGCGATGGCGGCTGCGGTCGTCGAGCGTGTTGTCCAAGGTCGTCATGGGCCGAGACACTAGCCGCGCGGCATGGTCACGGTCGAGACGGCAGAGGCGTAAATCAGGGGCGTAAATCCGGCACGTAAAAACACCGCGTCAAAATGCGCGGATACTCAATTCCTATCCGGTTTCAGGAAAGTCGCGTCGTTTCAGCGCTATCAGTTTGCCGAGATGCGCGCCTGCAAGGCGGCATCGACGGCGGCGCAGATCTCTTTCAGCGAGAACGGCTTGCTCACCACGCGATCGATCAGCGCTTCGAGATTGTGGGCGCGCTGTCGCTCCTCGGCGAAGCCGGTCATCAGCACCACCGGCATGGCCGGCCGGTCCTTCGTCGCCTTCAGCGCCAGGGCGATGCCGTCGACGCCGGGCATGACGATGTCGGTCAGCAGCAGGTCGTACGGCGTTTCCTCGAGGGCCGCGAGCGCGGCGCCGCCATCGCCCACCGCGGTAACGCTGTGGCCGTAATGCCCCAAGGCGCGCTTGACGAACTCGCGCACCGCTTCGTCGTCTTCCGCCAGAAGAATCGCCGCCACAGACTCACCGCTTGATTGACCGGTCCGCAGAGCATTGCCATGCCGTGCGCGCCGGTTTCGACCTCGAATCATCTTGCCTCAACTCCGGATGAAGCATCCAGTTCAGATTTGCCCGGTTTCGATTTGTGGCGCTCGGTTTCGTTGCCTGGGGTCCACTGCATTGCATCAGGATAGGCAGAACTTGCCGCACGGAATCGGAACCAAACCGGGCGAGCCCGGACACGCCCCAAGCTAACCCCGCCGGGCTTAACAATTGATGAGGAGTACATTGCGAAAGAGCTAAGGCGCGTCGGCCGTGCGCAACACAAAGCTCTTTGCGGCTGTCGGCCAATTGTCGAAAGATTTCTGAAATTTAATGTTTTGCCCGGGCTCCGCGACGCGCTCGCGCAGACGAAACAGAATGGGTTCCATTTCATTGCCGTTTTCGTCCACCGGCACCATCATCAACGGCGGCACGTCGACCGGATAGTCCGACAGATTGAACACCGTTGCGGTTACCGATAACAGCCGCTTGCCGTCGGCCTCTTGCATGACCGGCGGCTCGATGGAGATCTCCAGATCCGCGGCTGGATTGTCGGTGGACAGGCCGAGCAGAGAGTAGATCGCGTCGGCGCCGGGCACGGTGCGCGCGATCTCGTCCCGGAAGAAATAGGCCGCGGCCAGCAAGCCGATGACCACACCCGCCGTCAGCAACAGACCCATGCCGGAGTTGCGCCGCGCCGGTCGCGCCGGCCGCATCAGCGGCGGCACCGTGATCGGCCCGGTCGCGCGGTTGCCGAGCCGCAAGCGGCCGCTGGGCGGGTCGAGCTTGGGAACGGGCTGATCGCCGGTGGCGCCAGAGTCTCCACCGGAACCTCCGCCAGTGTCTCCGGCGGCGGCAACCTGCTCGGCGATCGCCGCCAGGGACTGGGCAACCTCCGCTGGCGTTTCCGGCGGCCGGGCGGCTGCTTCTTCCGCTGCGGCGGGCGGCGCGGCCGTGACGCTTTCGGTGGGCGCCGGTTCAGGAGCCGGCGGCGACTCGGGCACTGGCGCCGCTGCAGTCGGTTCGGGCGCCGGAGTCGCCGGCTCGTCCGCCGCCGGGGGCATGAAGGCGCCCGGCCGTTCCATGCCTTCGGGCATCTGCAGCCAGCGGTGGCTGCATTTGGCGCACCGAACATGCCTGCCCACCGGCTGCAGCTTGGCCGCATCCAGGTTAAAGCGCGTCTGGCAAGACGGGCAGGTAATGATCACGCTTTCTGTGGCCCCCTCGGCAAGCGTTTCAAAGGGTTTATAGTTCTGCAACAAGCTGACGGGCAAGCCTGGACCGGAATCGGGCCGCGTGCAATTGTGCCCCGGAACCTGCAGGGGTCCTGCGGGCAATGGGTCAGGTTTCGAGGGGCTGAACAGTGGTCTTGTTCGACGGCGTCACCGTCCGCTATGGCGCTGGGCCCGAAGTGTTGCGCGGCATCTCGTTCACGCTGGCGCCGGGCTCCTTTCATTTCCTGGTCGGCGCCAGCGGCGCCGGCAAATCCTCCCTCCTGAAGCTGATGTATCTGGCGATGCGGCCGGCCGCCGGGCGGGTGGAGCTGTTCGGGCGCGACGTCTCCGTGCTGAAGCGGTCGGACTATCCCGCGATGCGGCGGCGCGTCGGCGTGGTGTTCCAGGATTTCCGCCTGATCGAGCATCTGTCGGCGACCGACAATGTCGCGCTGCCGCTGCGCATCGCCGGCGTGCGCGAGACCGACATCAAGCGCCACGTGCCGGAGCTGTTGGCCTGGGTCGGGCTGAAGGATCATCTCGACGCCTTGCCGGCAACCCTGTCCGGCGGCCAGCAGCAGCGCGTCGCCATCGCCCGCGCCGTCATCTCGCGCCCCAGCCTGCTGCTGGCGGACGAGCCGACCGGCAATGTCGATGACGGGATCGGCGTGCGCCTGATGTACCTGTTCGAGGAACTGAACAAGATGGGCACCACGGTGGTCGTCGCCACCCACAATGAGGGCTTGGTCGGCCGCTTCACCCATCGCCAATTGCGCATCGTGGGCAACACACTCACCCTCACCGATCCGACGATCGGGGAAGCGCCGCAGACCGATCCCACGCAAAATCCGACGCAACCGCAAACGGACACGGATTATGGCCAAGCGGAAGCGTAGCCTGTTGCGCATGCGCACCGATTTGCCGCTGGACCGCGATTCCACGGCGCGGTTCCTGCCCTGGATCATCGGCTTCATGGTCTATCTGGCGATGATCGCGGCCACCGTCGCGCTGCTGGTGGAACGCGCGACCGACCGCTGGCAGCGCGACCTGTCGAGCCAGTTGACCGTGGAGCTGCCGGCGGTGGTCGGCGAGGATTCGAGCGCCCGGGCGGAGCGCATCGACGCCGCCATGCGGCAGATCTCCGGCACCGACGGCGTCATCAGCACGCGCCTGCTGGACGAAACCGAGGTTGCGCGCTTGCTGGCCCCCTGGCTCGGCGATGCCGCGACGGAGCTGGGCGTGCCGCTGCCCGACCTGATCGCCGTGTCGCTGCAGCCGGGAATCGTGCCGGACGTCGGCGATCTGCGGCTGCGCATCCAGGACGCCTCGCCCGGCGCCGTGGTGGACGACCATGCCGCGTTCAATTCGCGCGCCATGGGCTTCCTGCGCACGGTGGAGGTCATGGCGGTCACCCTGCTCGCCTTGGTGCTGGCGGCGACCGCCGGCGTGGTCGCCTTTGTCGCCCGCGCCGGCCTTTCCATCCATCGCCAGATCGTCGACATCCTGCATCTGGTCGGCGCGCGAGACGCCTATGTCGCCCGCCAGTTCCAGGCCCAGGCCTTCCGCTTCGGCTTTGTCGGCGCACTGATCGGCAGCCTGCTGGGCGCCATCACCCTGCTGGCCGCCGCCTTCTGGTCGGCGCGGGGCGAGGCCGCCATCGGCGTCGC
>DASZQC010000354.1:0-33835 GCA_035549815.1 Dongiaceae bacterium | reverse complement strand
GCCCCCACGGTTCTTCAGGCGCCGGCCGGCCACTTGGCGCGGGTCTTCGGGGCTTATGCCAAGAAGGGCGAGACCGCGTGACGGTCAGTTCTTCAAGCGGTTCCGAATTGAAGTTCAAGCAACGCGTATCGAGATAAGCCTAGGAGAATCAAAATGGCTGATTTGCAGAAGTTGGTGGACGAGCTTTCCAAGCTCACCGTCCTCGAAGCCGCCGAGCTTTCCAAGAAGCTCGAAGAGGCTTGGGGCGTGTCGGCGGCGGCGCCGGTTGCGGTGGCCGCGGCTGGCGGTGGCGGCGGCGGTGCCGCTCCGGCCGAAGAGAAGACCGAGTTCACCGTTGTCCTCGTGGACGGCGGCGACAAGAAGATCAACGTGATTAAGGAAGTCCGTGCGATCACCGCTCTCGGTCTGAAGGAAGCCAAGGACCTGGTTGAAGGCGCGCCGAAGCCTGTGAAGGAAGGCGTCAGCAAGCAGGAAGCGGCCGACATCAAGAAGAAGCTGGAAGAAGCCGGCGCCAAGGTCGAGCTGAAGTAGAGCTCAGACCGGTTATTTGAACGGGGGAAGCGCCGGTTTCGCGATCGGCGCTTCCCGCGTCCTAAGTGATAGGAAATTGCGCCTCTCCGATCGGCGCGAACAATGGATCGGACGACTGGTCGAGGGCCCTGGACCAGCGCGCAGCAGAGGCCAGGGGCATGAAATTTCGCGGCGCGGATGTCGATCCGCTGCCCGCTTGGATCGGATAGGACAGCATGGCGGACGCGCCGTGCTGCACGAGAAGACAGAGGTCGCTGATGACAAAACCTTTCACCGGACGCAAGCGCATTCGCAAGGATTTCGGCCGTATCGGCGAGATCACGCGCATGCCGAATTTGATCGAAGTTCAGAAGAGCTCCTACGATCAGTTCCTCCAGATTGGCGTTCCGGCTGAGAAGCGCGAGAGTATCGGGCTGCAGGAAGTTTTCCGCTCGGTATTCCCGATCAAGGACTTTTCCGAGAAGGCGGAGCTGCAGTTCGTTCGCTACGAACTCGAAGAGCCGAAATACGACGTTGAAGAATGCCAGCAGCGCGGCATGACCTTTGCCGCGCCGCTGAAGGTGACGCTGCGCCTCGTCGTGTGGGATCACGACGAAGAAACCGGCGCGCGCTCCATCCGCGACATCAAGGAGCAGGACGTCTACATGGGCGACATGCCCCTGATGACGACCAGCGGCACCTTCATCGTGGCCGGCACCGAGCGCGTGGTGGTCAGCCAGATGCACCGCTCGCCGGGCGTGTTCTTCGACCACGACAAGGGCAAGACCCACTCCAGCGGCAAGTATCTGTTCGCCGCGCGCGTCATTCCGTATCGCGGCTCCTGGCTCGATTTCGAGTTCGACGCCAAGGATCTCGTCTATGTGCGCATCGACCGTCGCCGCAAGCTGCCGGCGACGACGCTGCTGCTTGCCTTGTGGAACAAGAGCGTCGAGCAGAAGCTCGCCAAGGGCGGCGAGCTGACCGACGAGGATCGCCGTTTCAGCGGCATGTCGGCCGAAGAGATCCTGAACTTCTTCTACAGCCAGGTCGTGTTCAGCCACGGCAAGAAGGGCTGGACCACGCCGTTCGAGCCGGAACGCATGAAGGGCGTGAAGCTCAACGTCGACCTGGTCGACGCCAAGACCGGCAAGGCGGTGGCGGAAGCCGGCGCCAAGATGACGCCGCGCCTGGGCAAGAAGCTGCAGGAAGGCGGCCTCAAGGAAATCCTGGTGCAGCCGGAAGAGCTGCACGGGCGCTACGCCGCCGTCGACATCATCAACGAGAAGACGGGTGAGATCTTCATCGAGGCCGGCGCCGAGATCACCCAGGCGGTGCTCGACCAGCTCGAGGCCGCCGGCGTGAAGGACCTGCCGACCCTCGGTATCGACCACGTCAATTTCGGCCCCTACATGCGCAACACGCTGATGGCCGACAAGAACTCCTCGCGCGAGGAGGCCTTGATCGACATCTATCGCGTCATGCGCCCGGGCGAGCCGCCGACGCTCGACACGGCGGAAGCGCTGTTCCAGGGCCTGTTCTTCGACCTGGAGCGTTACGACCTGTCGTCGGTCGGCCGCGTGAAGATGAACTCGCGCCTGAACCTGAACTCGCCGGATTCGATCCGCGTCCTGCGCAAGGAGGACGTGCTCGCCATCCTGAAGGTCCTGGTCGACCTGAAGGACGGCCGCGGCGAAATCGACGACATCGACCATCTCGGCAACCGCCGCGTCCGTTCGGTCGGCGAATTGCTGGAGAACCAGTACCGCCTCGGCCTGCTGCGCATGGAGCGTGCGATCCGCGAGCGCATGAGCTCGGTCGAGATCGACACGGTCATGCCGCATGACCTGATCAACGCGAAGCCCGCGGCCGCCGCGGTGCGCGAGTTCTTCGGCTCGTCGCAGCTCTCGCAGTTCATGGACCAGACCAACCCGCTGTCGGAAATCACCCACAAGCGGCGCCTGTCGGCCCTTGGCCCGGGCGGTCTGACCCGCGAGCGCGCCGGCTTCGAGGTGCGCGACGTGCACCCGACGCATTACGGCCGCATCTGCCCGATCGAAACGCCGGAAGGCCCGAATATCGGCCTGATCAACTCGCTCGCCACCTTCGCGCGCGTCAACCAGTACGGCTTCATCGAGAGCCCGTACCGCAAGGTCGACAAGGGCGTGGTGACCGACGAGGTGATCTACCTCTCGGCTATGGAAGAGGGGAAATACACGATCGCCCAGGCCAATGCCGCGCTCGATGCCCGCAACAAGCTGACCGACGACCTCATCTCGTGCCGGCGCGCCGGCGAGTTCGTGATGTCGCGGCGCGAGGACGTGCAGTATATCGACGTCAGCCCGAAGCAGTTGGTCTCCGTGGCCGCGGCGCTCATCCCGTTCCTCGAGAACGATGACGCCAACCGCGCGCTGATGGGCTCCAACATGCAGCGCCAGGCCGTGCCGTTGCTGCAGGCGGACGCCCCGCTGGTCGGCACCGGCATGGAAGGCACGGTGGCCCGCGACAGCGGCGTCGCCATCGCCGCGCGCCGCAAGGGCATCGTCGACCAGGTGGACGCCACCCGCATCGTCATCCGCGCCACGGATGAGACGAACACGGCGGCCCCGGGTGTCGACATCTACAACCTGCTGAAGTTCCAGCGCTCTAACCAGAACACCTGCATCAACCAGCGTCCGCTGGTGAAGGTGGGCGACCTGGTGGAGAAGGGGGACATCATCGGCGACGGCCCGTCGACCGACCTTGGCGAGTTGGCGCTCGGCCGCAACGTGCTGGTCGCCTTCATGCCGTGGAACGGCTACAACTTCGAAGACTCGATCCTGATCTCCGAGCGGATCGTGAAGGACGACGTCTTCACCTCGATCCACATCGAGGAATTCGAAGTCATGGCCCGCGACACCAAGCTGGGCCAGGAGGAAATCACCCGCGACATTCCGAACGTGGGTGAAGAAGCGCTCAAGAACCTCGACGAAGCCGGCATCGTCTATATCGGCGCCGAGGTGAAGCCGGGCGACATCCTGGTCGGCAAGGTCACGCCGAAGGGCGAAAGCCCGATGACGCCGGAAGAGAAGCTGCTGCGCGCCATCTTCGGCGAGAAGGCCTCCGACGTGCGCGACACGTCGCTGCGCCTGCCGCCGGGCGTGTCCGGCACCATCGTCGAGGTGCGCGTGTTCTCCCGCCGCGGCGTGGACAAGGACGAGCGCGCCCTGGCGATCGAGCGCGCGGAAATCGAGCGTCTGGCCAAGGACCGCGACGACGAAAAGGCGATCCTGGAGCGCAACTTCTACAGCCGCTTGAAAGAGCTGCTGATGAACCAGGTCGCGACCGGCGGCCCGAAGACGCTGAAGCCGGAGACCAAGATCACCGACAAGACCCTGTCGGAGTTCACCCCTGGCCAGTGGCGCCAGATCGGCGTGAAGAACGACAAGCGCATGCAGGAGATCGAAGGCCTGAAGAAGCAGTTCGAGGACTCGGTGAAGGCCCTCGAGAAGCGCTTCGAGAACAAGGTCGAGAAGCTGCAGCGCGGCGACGAGCTGCCGCCCGGCGTGATGAAGATGGTCAAGGTGTTCGTCGCGGTGAAGCGCAAGCTGCAGCCGGGCGACAAGATGGCCGGCCGTCACGGCAACAAGGGTGTCGTCTCGCGCATCACGCCGCAGGAAGACATGCCGTATCTGGAAGACGGCACGCCGGTCGACCTCGTGCTCAATCCGCTGGGCGTGCCCAGCCGCATGAATGTCGGCCAGATCCTGGAGACGCATCTGGGCTGGGCCTGCGCCAATCTCGGTCGCCAGATCGGCCAGATGATCGACCAGGTCAGCAAGGGCGACACCAAGGCTGCCGAGCTGCGCAAGCATCTCAAGGACGTCTATGGCGAGCGCACCTACAAGGCCGAGCTGATGGAGCTGGAGGACGGCGAGCTGGTCGAGATGGCGGAAGGCCTGCGCAAAGGCGTTCCTGTCGCTTCTCCGGTGTTCGATGGCGCCCGCGAGGATGACATCAATCAGATGCTGGAGCGTGCCGGCTTGAAGAACTCCGGCCAGGTCATCCTGACCGACGGCCGGACCGGTGAGCGGTTCGATCGCCAGGTCACGGTCGGCTACATCTACATGCTGAAGCTGCATCACTTGGTGGACGACAAGATCCACGCGCGTTCGATCGGCCCATACAGCTTGGTCACCCAGCAGCCGCTGGGCGGCAAGGCGCAGTTCGGCGGTCAGCGCTTCGGCGAAATGGAAGTGTGGGCGCTCGAGGCCTATGGCGCGGCTTATACGCTGCAGGAAATGTTGACGGTGAAGTCCGACGACGTTTCCGGCCGCACCAAGACCTACGAGGCGATCGTGCGCGGCGACGACAATTTCGAGGCGGGCATCCCCGAATCCTTCAACGTGTTGGTGAAGGAATTGCGGTCGCTCGGCTTGAATGTCGAACTGACGCAGAACCAGTACTGATTGATCGGATGGGCTGAAGTCGGCGGGGTGGACGCACCTCGCCGGCAAGCCCGAGGAGAAGATGATGAACAATGAATTGATGAATGTGTTCGGCCAGCCCACTGGCACGCAGACCTTCGACCAGATCAAGATCTCGATCGCCAGCCCGGAGCGCATCCGTTCCTGGTCCTATGGCGAGATCAAGAAGCCGGAGACCATCAACTACCGGACCTTCAAGCCGGAGCGCGACGGCCTGTTCTGCGCCCGCATTTTCGGTCCGATCAAGGACTACGAGTGCTTGTGCGGCAAGTACAAGCGCATGAAGTATCGCGGCATCATCTGCGAGAAATGCGGCGTCGAAGTCACCTTGTCCAAGGTGCGGCGCGACCGCATGGGCCACATCGAGCTGGCCTCGCCGGTGGCGCACATCTGGTTCCTGAAGTCGCTGCCGAGCCGCATCGGCCTGCTGCTCGACATGACGTTGAAGGACCTGGAGCGCATCCTATATTTCGAGAACTACGTCGTCATCGAGCCGGGCCTGACGCCGCTGAAGCTGCATCAGCTCCTGACCGAGGACCAGTATCTCGACGCCCAGGACGAGTTCGGCCAGGACGCGTTCCAGGCCGGCATCGGCGCCGAGGCGCTGAAGCTTATGCTCTCCGCCATCAAGCTGGAGGAAGAGCGCGAGCAGATGAAGGTCGACCTGCGCGAGACCTCGTCCGAGGCCAAGCGCAAGAAGCTGGTGAAGCGCCTGAAGCTGGTCGATTCCTTCATGGAATCCGGCTCGCGCCCGGAGTGGATGATCCTGGACGTCGTCCCGGTGATCCCGCCCGAGCTGCGCCCGCTGGTGCCGCTGGACGGCGGCCGCTTCGCCACGTCGGACCTGAACGACCTCTATCGCCGCGTCATCAACCGCAACAACCGCCTGAAGCGGCTGATCGAGCTGCGCGCCCCGGACATCATCGTGCGCAACGAAAAGCGCATGCTGCAGGAATCCGTTGATGCGCTGTTCGACAACGGCCGCCGCGGCCGCGTCATCACCGGCGCGAACAAGCGTCCGCTGAAGTCCTTGAGCGACATGCTGAAGGGCAAGCAGGGCCGCTTCCGCCAGAACCTGCTCGGCAAGCGCGTCGACTATTCCGGCCGCTCGGTCATCGTGGTCGGCCCGGAGCTGAAGCTGCACCAGTGCGGCCTGCCGAAGAAGATGGCGCTGGAGCTGTTCAAGCCGTTCATCTATTCGAAGCTCGAGCTCTATGCCATGGCGACCACCATCAAGGCCGCCAAGCGCATGGTGGAGAAGGAGCGTCCGGAGGTCTGGGACATCCTCGAAGAGGTGATCCGCGAGCATCCGGTGCTGCTGAACCGCGCCCCGACGCTGCATCGCCTGGGCATCCAGGCGTTCGAGCCGGTGCTGATCGAAGGCAAGGCGATCCAGCTTCATCCGCTGGTCTGCACCGCCTTCAATGCCGACTTCGACGGCGACCAGATGGCGGTCCACGTGCCGCTGTCGTTGGAAGCCCAGCTCGAAGCGCGCGTGCTCATGATGTCGACCAACAACATCCTGTCGCCCGCGAACGGCAAGCCGATCATCGTGCCGTCGCAGGACATCGTGCTCGGCCTCTATTACATCTCGATGGAAGCCGACAAGGAGCCGGGCGAGGGCATGGCCTTCGTCAACACCGCGGAAGTGCTGCACGCTTTGGATTCCAAGGCGGTGTCGCTGCATGCCAAGGTGAAGGCGCGCATCGACCACTATGACGATCACGGCCAGCGCGTGACCAAGGTGGTCAACACCACCCCGGGCCGCATGCTGTTGTCGGAGCTGCTGCCGAAGCATCCGAACGTGCCGTTCAGCCTGATCAACCGCCTGCTGACCAAGAAGGAAATCACCTCGGTCATCGATTCCGTCTACCGCCATTGCGGCCAGAAGGAGACGGTGATCTTCGCCGACCGCATGATGGGCATGGGATTCGCCCAGGCCTGCAAGGCCGGCATCTCCTTCGGCAAGGACGACCTCATCATCCCCGAGGCCAAGCACAAGCTGGTCGGCGAGGCGCAGGAGAAGGTGAAGGAATACGAGCAGCAGTATCTCGACGGCCTGATCACCCAGGGCGAGAAGTACAACAAGGTGGTGGACGTGTGGTCGACCTGCACCGAGCAGGTGGCCGACGCGATGATGAAGTCGATGTCCAAGACCACCTCGGGCAGCAACATCAACTCGGTCTACATGATGGCCCACTCGGGCGCCCGCGGTTCCGCTGCGCAGATCAAGCAGCTCGCCGGCATGCGCGGCCTGATGGCCAAGCCGTCGGGCGAGATCATCGAGACGCCGATCATCTCGAACTTCAAGGAAGGCTTGACCGTGCTCGAGTATTTCAACTCGACCCACGGCGCCCGCAAGGGTCTGGCCGACACCGCCTTGAAGACGGCGAACTCGGGCTACCTGACCCGCCGCCTGGTGGACGTGGCGCAGGACGCCATCATCACCGAGGAGGATTGCGGCACCAAGGAAGGCCTGACCGCGAAGGCGGTGGTCGAGGGCGGCGAAGTCATCGCCGCTCTGGCCGACCGCATCCTGGGCCGCGCGGCCTCGGAAGATGTGAAGGACCCGCTGACCGGCAAGGTCATTGTCAAGGCGGCCCAGATCATCGACGAGCCGCTGGTGGACGAGATCGAGCGTGCCGGCATCGACGTGGTGAAGATCCGCTCGGTGCTGACCTGCGAGGCCAAGACCGGCGTCCGCGGCAAGTGCTACGGCCGCGACCTGGCGCGCGGCACGCCGGTCAATATCGGCGAGGCGATCGGCGTCATCGCGGCGCAATCGATCGGCGAGCCGGGCACGCAGCTCACCATGCGCACCTTCCACATCGGCGGCGCCGCACAGCGCGGCGCCGAGCAGAGCTCGATCGAAGCGACCATCGACTCCACGGTCGATGTGCGTAACCGCAACGTGGTTCTGAACAGCCAGGGCGTCCCGGTTGTGATGGGCCGCAATTGCGAGATCGTGCTGACCGACGACCAGGGCCGCGAGCGGGCGCGTCACCGCGTTCCGTACGGCGCGCGTCTGCTGTCCGACCATGGCCAAAAGGTCGCCAAGGGCACCAAGCTGGCGGAGTGGGATCCGTACACCCTGCCGATCATCACCGAGCGCGAAGGCATCGTGAACTACATCGACCTGGTCGAAGGCGTGTCGATGCGCGAAGTGATGGACGAGACCACCGGAATCTCCAACCGCGTCGTCGTCGACTGGAAGCAGCAGCCGCGCGGCAACGATCTGAAGCCGCGCATCACGCTGCGCGACGACAAGGGCAACGTCATCATGCTGCCCAACGGCCTGGAGGCGCGCTATTTCATGTCGGTGGACGCCATTCTCTCGGTCGAGAACGGCGCCCATGTGAAGGCGGGCGACGTGCTGGCGCGCATCCCGCGCGAGGGCACCAAGACCCGAGACATCACCGGCGGTCTGCCGCGCGTGGCGGAATTGTTCGAGGCCCGCAAGCCGAAGGACTTCGCCATCATCAGCGACATTGCCGGCCGCATCGAGTTCGGCAAGGACTACAAGACCAAGCGCCGGATCGTCGTGGTGCCGGAGGATGCCTCGGAGGAATCGCGCGAGTATCTGATCCCGAAGGGCAAGCATATCTCGGTGCAGGAAGGCGACTACGTCCAGAAGGGCGACCAGTTGCTGGACGGCAACCCGGTGCCGCATGACATCCTGAACGTCATGGGCGTGGAGGCGTTGGCCACCTATCTCATCAACGAGATCCAGGAGGTCTATCGTCTGCAGGGCGTGAAGATCAACGACAAGCACATCGAGGTAATCGTTCGCCAGATGCTGCAGAAGATCGAGATCTCGGAGCCCGGCGACACCACCTTCCTGGCCGGCGAGCAGGTCGATCGCTCGGAGTTCGAGGAAGAGAACGCGAAGGCGTTGAAGGAAGGCGGCCGCCTGGCCAAGGGCTCTCCGGTGCTCTTGGGAATCACCAAGGCGTCGTTGCAGACCCGTTCCTTCATCTCCGCCGCCTCGTTCCAGGAGACGACGCGCGTGTTGACCGAGGCCGCGGTTTCCGGCCGGGTCGACTCGCTGATCGGCCTCAAGGAGAACGTGATCGTCGGCCGCCTGATCCCGGCGGGCACCGGTTCGGTGATGAACCGCCTGAAGCACGAGGCCGCCGAGCGCGACCGCGAGCTGGCGGCGCAGAAGCCGGCGGCTCTGCCCGACGCCACGCCGAAGCAGGAAGTCGCGTAAGCGGCTTCCGGCAACGGAGCCAAGCAATCATCGGCGGGCAGGCAACTGCCCGCCGATTTGCTTTTGCGCCCGTTTGCGGCCGCTACACGGCGTCAGCTTGCCGTCATTGCCTTGTGCTTTGTTCCTGGAAACATTGTCGGAAGGCAGGCATGGGATTTCGGCGCACGCTGATTTGGCTGACCGCAGGCTTGGTGGTGCTCGGCGCCGGCACGGCCGCCGCCATGGCGGTCCGGGAAGAGGTGACCGAGGAATCGCTGATCGCCAGCGTGCGCGCGGGCGGTGTGGTGGTTTATCTGCGCCATGCCGAGCGCTTCAAGGGCACGCACGACACCCTGCAGCCGACCAGCTCATGGTCCGATTTTGCCGATTGCGCGCAACAGCGCAATCTGACGCCGGCTGGCCGTGTCCAGGCCAAGGAGCTCGGCGACGATCTGCGCCTAAGTGGGGTGCGGGTCGACCGCATCGTCGCCTTGCCGCTGTGCCGTACGCGCGATACCGCCATCCTCGCCTTTGGGAACACATTGCTGGACCGGCGGATGTATGATCCGGCCTTCGTCGCCGGACAATTGGCCGTGCCGCCCAAACCAGGCACTGTCACGGCCCTGGTGGGCAGCGAGTTCCAATTGCGGCAGATCGCAGGCTTCGAGCTAAATCCGGCAGAGATGGCGGTTTTCCGGCCCGACGGCAAAGGCGGGACAGCCCTGCTCGGGCGCCTCAAGCTCGAGGATTGGCTCGACGACTGAGCCCGGCGCGCACGCCCGTCGCACGCATCCGTGTCGCGCGCATATTTGTGAGGCACTGGAACCAGCAGCCACATAGCCGTGTGCTCCCATGTCGCGGAGAAATAATCGCAACCATCCGTGCCCACGTCGGTTGTAACCGCATTGTTGGCGCGGATTGGAGCTTTGTCGGTGCACCGCGAAAGGTGCAGTGCGGCACAATCCGCGTTCCTTCGCGCCATTTTCACTATGTCCGATGAGAGGTCAGGACGGCGGCGCTGAGGGCAGTTGCACACCGTCCGTCGGAAATGAGCGCAGCATGTTCGAACGGCTCGGGTCGGTCCTGTTTGTGGCGTTGATCGCGTTTCTCGCCTTCATCGGCGGGGCGATGGCGATTCTGAGCGAGGCCTTCCCCCATCAATATCTGCGGGATGCGTATCTGGCCGGCGAGGCTTTGGTTGCCCAGCGGCAGGAGACGCAGGACCGCTTCAAGACCGATCAGTGGCGCGTGGCGCGCGATTCGAGCGTCGGCGTCACGATTCATGACGCCGCGCGCGTCGCACCCGGATACACACTTTACACCGCGGCCGGCGATGCCGCGGCGCATCTGGTCGCGATGGATGGCCGCGTGGTGCACGAATGGCGCAAGCCCTACAGCGCCGTTTGGAACGAACAATCTGCGGTCAAGGCGCCGCAGCCGGACGATCTGATCTTTTTCGACAAGGCGCGCCTGCTGCCCAACGGCGACCTGCTGGCGATCTATGCCGCCGCCGGCGACACGCCCTGGGGCTACGGCATGGTGAAACTCGACCGTAACTCCAATGTCATCTGGAGCTATCTGGCCCACACGCACCACGACTTCGACATTGCGCCGGACGGCCGCATTCTGGCGCTGACCAACGACTTCTCGTCCGACGAGATCGAGGGGCTCGGCAAGCTCGACAAGCCCTTCCTGGAGGATTTCCTCGCCGTGCTGTCACCGGACGGCAAGGAGCTGAAGAAGATCTCCCTGACGCGGGCGCTGGCGAACTCACGGTTCAACATCCTGCGCCTGGCGATCCCGAACTATGCGCTCGGTGACCCGCTGCACGCCAACTCGGTGCAATATATCGACGGCGAACTGGCGCGGAATTTTCCCGCGGCACAAGAGGGCGATGTGCTGCTCTCGTTCCGCGACATGAGCGCGGTCGCCGTGCTGTCCGTCGAGCGCGGCGCGATCACCTGGGCCGCGCGTGGCCCGTGGCTGTGGCAGCATGATGCCAGCCTGCTGCCCAACGGGCACATCACCCTGTTCGACAATCTCGGCGGGTTCGAGGACGGCAACGGCGCCCGGGTCCTGGAGATCGATCCGAAGACCAGCGGCGTTGTCTGGTCCTATGCCGGCGACGCCGGGCATCCGCTCCATAGCCCGCTGCGCTCTTCGGCCGAGCCGTTGCCGAACGGAAATTTCCTGGTCACCGAATCCGATGGCGGCCGCGTGTTCGAGGTCGCGCGCGACGGCGCCATCGTCTGGAACTTCGTCAATCCGACGCGCGGCGGGGACGCCAATCAATTCATTCCCGTCGCCACCTGGGGGCAACGCATCGATCCGCAATCGATCGATCCGCAATTGCGCGCTGAGTTCGAGAGCAAGACGGAGGTATCGCAATGAAACATGCAAGTTCCTGGATGGTCGCCGGCCTCGGCGGAGTGGCATTCGCTATTGGCTTCACCGCGCCGGCGCTTGCCTATGTCGGACCTGGCGCCGGCCTCACCTTGCTGGGCGCCCTGTGGGGATTGATCGCGGCCGTCGTCATGAGCGTCGGCTTCATCGTCCTTTGGCCGTTCCGGCGTTTCCTGTGGGGCCGCCGGCATAAGCGCGAGGCGACGCCAGCCGACCGCGGCATCGATGAACTCGATGATTCGAGCATGCTCGCCAACCGCACCGACCGCAACGAGCCATAGAGGCGTCGCTGTGGGCCTGCTCGATCTCCCGGCGCCATTTTTCGATTTCGTCGATCGGAGCTTCCTCGGGTTCCTGCCTCCGTTCGCGCGACTGGTCATATGGGCTGCCCTGGCGGCGATCGCTTCGATCCTCATCTACAAGTGGTTGTCGCCGCAGGCGAAGATCGCGGAAACCAAGACGGCCGCGGCGGCGGCGCGCCGTCGCTTGAACGCCCATCAGGGGGATCTGGAGAGCGCCATGCCGCTGATGCGGCGGTCGCTGCGCCTGGCATCCCTGCAGGTTCTGCTGGTGCTGCCGGGCGCCCTGATCGGGTCGCTGCCGGTCCTGGCACTGCTGGTCTGGCTCGACGGCGCCTATGCGCGCAACTTCCCGCCGGAGCATGCGGCGCCGGTGGTCGAGGTCTCGCCGGCCGGGCGGTATGTCGGGAATTGGCGGGGCGACGCGGCCGGCGGCACCATCGAGATCCACGATGCGGCGGGCCAGAAGGTCGCCGCCTTGCCGCTCAGCAAACCCATCCCGCAGATCGAGCAGCGGCACTGGTGGAACACGCTCATCGGCAATCCGGCCGGATACCTGCCGGAGGCGGGACCGCTCGAGCGGGTGCGGATCGCACTGCCGGAGCAGGAGTATTTGCCTGCGGGCCCGGCCTGGGCGCGGTCCTGGTTCAGCATCGTATTGCCGGTGCTGCTGGCGACATCGCTTGCCTTCCTGCGCATCGCGCGCATCTCGTGAGCTGCTCATGACACAATCAGGCGCAAAATCCGGCGGCGCGGCACTCAAAGGCTTTCAGGTCACGAATGGGATGGACCGGCTGAGCGGTCTTGTGACGCGCCATCCCGGCGGCTGGATCAAGCTGGGCAATCTGGAAACGTGGCTGACGGCAGGCGTGGTCGATCCGCGTCCGGTCGAGCGCCCGATCTACATCGCCGGCCTGGCGCGCTCCGGCAGCACCATTCTGCTGGAAACGTTGGCGCGGCATCCCGAGGTTGCGACGCATCGCTACCGCGACTTTCCGTTCCTGTTCACGCCCTATCTCTGGAACCGCTGGCTGGACCTGATGCCGCGCCCGAACGAGCGGCCGGCCGAGCGCAGCCATGCCGATGGCATCACCGTCACCTCGGAAAGCCCGGAAGCCTTCGAGGAGGTGCTGTGGATGGCCTTCTTCCCGTACCTGCACGATCCGAGCCGCAGCAATGTGCTAGACCGGTCGACGCGCAACGCCGCCTTTGAGCATTTCTATCGCGACCACCAGCGCAAGCTGCTGGCCGCGCGCCGCCGCACGCGCTACGTGGCCAAGGGCAACTACAATGTGAGCCGTCTTGGCTATCTCCTGCGCCTGTTTCCGAAGGCGCGAATCATCGTGCCGGTGCGCGATCCGGTCTGGCACATCGCCTCGCTGATGAAGCAGCATGCCTTGTTCCTGCGCGGCCAGGACGGCAATCCAAAGGCGGCGCGCCATCTTCGCCGGGTGGGGCATTATGAATTCGGTCAGGACCGCCGACCTATGAACCTCGGCGATCCGGCCGCGACGGAAGAAATCACGGCGCTTTGGCGAAGCGGCGAGGAGTTGCGCGGCTGGGCGCGCTACTGGGCGCAGGTGCATCATTTCATCGCCGACGCGCTCCGTCACGACCCGGCTTTGCGTCAGGCCGTGCGCGTGGTGCGCTATGAGGGGCTATGCGCCGAGCCGCGGGCGAATATCGCCGGCCTGCTGGCGCATTGCGGGCTGAAGGCGGAGCCGGCGTTCCTGGATGCCGCTGCGCGTCGGTTTCATTTGCCCGGCTATTATCGGCCGGCCTTCAATGACCGGGAGCTGGCGCTGATCGCCGACGAAACCGGCGCGGCCGCTGCCCGATTCACCGAGTCGGCGGAGCGTTCCGTGGCCTGACTTTAGGCTGGCGCAAACGATTCACATCCCGATAGTGCCATTCAAAGAGACCGTCGTGGCTTGATCCACTTGCCGCGAATCCCCGACACGCCCATATTCCGGGGCGCGGAAGGGGGAAAAGCCGCGTGACCATCGCAGATCCGGAATGGCTGGAGCGCGCCAGCGCTGATGTGCAGTCGATCTATCGCTACTGGCTCTCGAAGCACCAGGGCGGTCGCCTGCCGCGCCGCGCCGACATCGATCCGCTGGAACTGCGGCAGTTGATGCCGCAGATCACCATCGTCGAAGTCGTTCCGGATGAGCGGCGCTACGTCTATCGCCTGGTCGGCACCAAGGATGTGGAAGTGCGCGGCCAGGACCCGACCGGCAAGTCGGTGCTCGACGGTTTCTTCGGGCCCTCGGTCGAGGATGTGCTGCATTGCTATGACACGGTCGTGAAGACGCGGGCGCCGCACTATGACGACGAGCCCTACGTGACCGCCGATCACCGCAATCCCAACGATGCCAGCCTGTTCCTGCCGCTGTCCGATGACGGCGAGAATGTGAATCGTATCCTGGTTTTCGCCGCCGGGGCGCAGCTAAAGAAGTAAGGCGGATCAGGCCGCGGCTTGCTGCGGGTCGGCGTACATCGCCAGAAAGACCTGGTCGACCGGCCCCAAGGGACGGCTGCGGATCGGCAGCAGCAGCCGCGTGATGTATTCGACGTTGTTCTGGAACAGCCGCATCGTGTGAATTGCCGGCTGGTGCGTGCGGATCGTGCCCCTCATGAAATCGACCAGGCGCGAACCATAGCGCCGGTCGACATCGCTGGCGCGGCGTCCGGTCCAATCCTCGCCGGTGATGGCGACGATCGAAGTTCCTTCCAGGCGAATGCGGAAATCCTCGCCATCGTTGATCGCTTCATAGACGCTGATATGGCCGAGCCAAGCGCGCAGATTGAACGGGTCGAAGGCGTCGCGGTTCGGCACGTCGCTGGTGCCGCGGCAGTCAAGCCAGAAATCATGAAGCGTGTGAAGCGGAGGCGCGGCAAAAACCGGCACCGTCGCCACCTCGCGCTCGAAGGTGGTGTGCCACTTCCGCTCAACGTCTTTGACGACGAGTTCGCCGATCAAATCCTTGGCCCTCAAGAATTCGTGGATCGGTAACTTATGGTGTCACTCATGCGAGGCCAGAGCAATATGCAAAAGGAAAGGAAGCATTAACCATAGCTGGCATCATTCATGATGAATTGTGTGGTTAATTACCGGCGATTATCCCGCAGCGCAGTGAGTTTTGGCCTCAACTCGCCTTCCGCAATGCATAGACCCTGCGGCGCAGCTCCTTCATCGCTTCCGCCGGGGAAGGAATCTCCGCAATCTCCGGCCACCGGATCGGGTCGCCCACCCGCACTGTGATGGGCTGTCCGCGGCGCTTGTTGAATTCGCCGAGCAGCAACGCCAGGCGCCAAGCCATGCTGACCTTGCTGGCGATGTGGAACATGGCGCCGTTCTGCCCCTCGAAGTAGAGCGGCAGCACGGTGGCGTTGGCGGAGCGGATCAGGCGATAGGCGAAGTTTTTCCACGGCAGATCTTCCGCTTCCGCGATCGGCTTGATCGACATCTTGACCGGCGCGGTCGAGACGCCACCGGCGGGAAAGATCACGATCGTCTCGCCGGCCTTCAACGCGGCGAGCGCCTGGCGGCGCACGGCGATGTTGTTGCGCGTGGCCTCTTCGGTCTCGCTGAAATCGATCGGCAGGAAATAGCCGGCGGATTCCGGCACCGTCATCAGCGCGCTGTGGGCCAGGATCTTGAATGGGCGGCGCAGCCGCTCGGCCAAGGCGCAAATCGCAATGCCGTCCATGACGCCGAACGGATGATTGGCGATGACCACCAGCGGGTCATTGGCTCCGACGCGCGGCGGCCAGGCGGCGCCCTCAACGATCAGCGGTGTGCCCAGCCAATAAAGCGCGCTTGACCACAATGGCATTCCGGTCAAGGACCAGCGCTCGCGCCAGCTTTGATAGAGGCGCACCAGCTTGGTACGTCCGCCCATCAATTCGACGGTGTTGATCAGCGCGCGCTCCCAGAACGGGGCCGCGGGATCGGCATAGGTGATGGGGCTGATGGATCGCGCTATCCCGGCGAACCGCATGACATATCCTGACGATCATCCTGCGCGGCGTGACGGCCGCGATTCGTCTAGTCTATAGTCGTTCGGTGACGGTTCAGTGACGGTCTCGCGCCGGGAATATACGGGTGACGGAATGAGTGAGCTTTTAAGCAAATCCAAACTGGTGATGGCTTTCATCGACGATCAGATGTCGCGCGAGACCGCAGAGCAGCAGGCACTGCGAAAGGAGACTCGCAAGCTGTCCAACTCCGGCATGATGAGCCGGCCGGAATCGGATGCCTTCCTGCAGTTCCTGATCCGCCTGATCGGCGCTAGGCGCGTGATCGAGGTCGGCACCTTCACCGGCTCCGGCTCGCTGGCGATGGCGCTGGCTTTGCCGGAAGACGGCAAGGTGATCGCCTGCGATGTCAGCACGGATTGGACGTCGGTCGGCCGCAAGCATTGGGAAAAGGCCGGCGTCGCGCGCAAGATCGACCTGCGAATCGCGCCGGCGGCCGACACGCTGAACGCCCTCATCAAGGATGGCCAGGCCGGCAAGTTCGACATGGCCTTCATCGACGCCAACAAGACCGGCTACGACACCTATTACGAGGCGTGCCTAAAGCTGGTGCGCACGGGCGGCCTGCTGGTGCTCGACAACATGTTGTGGGGCGGCGAGGTCGCCGATGCCTCGGTGCATGACGAGGACACCGATGCGCTGCGCGCGCTCAATTTGAAGGTCCACAAGGATACGCGCGTGGATTTCTGCCTGCTGTCGGCCGACGACGGCATCCTGCTGGCGCGGAAGCGATAGAAACAAAAAAGACTCGTCATGGTCGTGCCAAGCACGACCATGACGATAGAGGGTCGTTTGAGGCTTGCGCCCTAACCCTGGTCCGACTTGCGGCGTTGCGGCAGCATGGCGACCAGGATGGCGCCTTTGCCGTCGCCGACGTCGAGTTCGGCGACGCCGTTCAGCACCTTAGCCGCGGCGCGTAATGCGCTCCAGGCGATGGTCAGCGGCTTCTGCGCCGCCTTTTTGTCGGTCGGTTCGCGCGCCGCGCTCACGATCTCCTTGCTCGGCAGGCTGCAGCCGCTGGTCTGCACCGTCAGCAGCAATTGATCGTCGGAGCCGCACTGGCCGCGCAAGGTGACCCGGCCGCCATGCTCGACGCAGCCCAGCGCGAAATCCAGCAGCGTCTCGATCAGCCGCGCCAACGGCCGCTCCGGCAGATGCACGCGCAGATCTTTGGGCTCTATCTCGGTCTCCAGCACGATGCGTTTGCGCTCGCTGTTGCGCTGCCGCTTGCCGACCAGCTCGGCGGCGACGTCATGCAGGCTGATCTCCACGCCGGTGTCGCGGCGGCGCTCCTTGGTGGGTTGCGAGGCGCCGTCGAGCAAAGCGCGCGCCTGGTGCACCCCTGTCATCGCTTCCGACAGGTAGCTCTTATAGATGGCGACGCCGACGGGGCCGAAGATCTCGTCCGTCATCATGTTGAGGTTGCGGCCGATGAGGTCGAGGCGCGTGGTGACCTCCTTGGCCAGCTCATGCAGCAGCTCGGCATTGGCGCGCAGGCTGTTGCCGCCGTCGCCTTGCGCCATCGCCGCCTTCTGCGTGCCCCAATCGACCTCGCGCAGGATGATCGCGGTCAGGTGCCGGCCGAAGCGCTGATAGGGATTGGCGAGGATCTCCACGGGCCGGCTGAAGCCGCCGGGCAGGCGCAGGATGGCAAGCGCCGGGCCGCGCAGGCTTTCCAGCGCCTGCATGGACCAGGTGCCGCCATGGCCGTCTTCCACCGCGCGCGAGATCAGCGCGGAAAAAGGCGTGCCGATGAGGGCCGGCCCGCTCAATCCGAACATGCGCTCGGCGACCGCGTTCGCCATGTCGATGGCGCCGTCCTGGCGCAGCGCCACGACGGCATCGGGCAGAGCGTCGAGCAGGTCGCGGGCATGGTCGTCGACCTCGTCCTTGGCCGTGGTCATCCAATATTGCAGCGCGTCGTCGCGCAGCTTCACCCGCTCCAGGCAGGCGGAGAAACAGAGTCGCGCCACATTGCGGTCGAGCGGCTCGCGCAACAGGTCGTCGATGCCGATCTCGATCGCCTTCTGGGTCGGCGTGCTTTCGGGGTCGGCGCTGATGGCGATGCAGACGATGCCGGACAGCATGCCGTCGCCGCACACCGCCTCGATCGCCGCCAGATGCGCGGTGCCCTCGCGCACCAGGTCGACCACCAGCATCTCGATGCCGCCGCGTTTCAGCAGGGCGATGGTCTCGGCGCAATCGGCCGATCGTTCCGCCGGCGGCCGGCCGATGGCGGCCAGGCCCGCGTCGATGGCGGCGAAGGACTCCGAACGCGCGCTGAGCAGCAGCGTGCGCGGCGTGGGAGAATTTGCCTGATTTCTGTTGGCCGGGACTTTTCCGGACAGCGAATTCATGCCAGTCGAAGCTTTCTCGGCGAGCGTATCGGCCCGTCGTTGGCCGGCGTTTCAGGGTCGCTCCAGCCTGTGCGATGAATCTTAATAACCGGTTAGCATTTATCTCTATTTCCTTATCTTGGAACCCGGCTGACGGGCAGGAAATCGGGGCCAGTACAAGTTTTCGCGCGGGGAATCAGTGACTTCGGTGGTCGCATCTCAGGAACCTTCGGCACCCCGCCGGGGCGCCATCCTTCGGGGTAGCGGCTGGGCCTTGCTGGCGGTCGCGATCTGGTCTGGTTGGATGGTGGTGACCCGGGTGGCGGTCACCTCGACCCTGTCGGCGGAGGATCTGGCGGCCCTGAGATTTAGTTCCGCAGGCCTGCTTTTGCTGCCCGTCATCTGGCGGCGGGGCTTTGCGCTCGACCGGCTGGGCTGGAAGGGATTGGCCCTGGTCGCCCTCTGCGCCGGCGTACCCTATGTGCTCCTGGCGTCCCACGGCCTGGCCCTGGCGCGGGCGGCGGAGGCGGGGGTGCTGATCCCCGGCACGATTCCCCTGTTCGTCGGCCTCCTGTCGCTGCTGGTCCTGCGCGAGCGGCTGGGGCGGGTGCCGTTGATCGGCCTGGGCCTGATCGTGGCCGGCGTCGCCATCCTGACCGGGCCGGCGCTGGTGGCTGCGGCGGGCTGGCAGCTGTTCGGCTATGGGATCTGCCTGTTCTCGGCCTTGGTCTGGGCGGTCTATACCATCGCCGCGCGTCGGGTGGCGCTTGACGCAGTCCACATGACGGCGATCATCACCGTGGCTTCCGCCGTCTGGTTCCTGCCGCTCTATCTGCTGCTGCCACAGCAGGGCATCTGGCAGGCCGATGCCCAGACCCTGGTCGTGCAGGCGATCTACCAAGGTCCGCTGACCGGCATCGTCGCACTCCTGGCCTATAACCGCTCGATTCCGCTGCTCGGCGCCGCCCGTGCCTCGGCTTTCACCGCGCTGCTGCCGCTGACGACGCTCCTGCTGGCGATCCCGGTTCTGGGCGAATGGCCCAGCCTCGCCGATGCCGCGGGGGCTTTGCTCGCGGCCGTCGGCGTGCTGCTGGCGACCGGCGTCGTCCGGCGCCAGATCACGCTCTAAGCCCTTAACTTCCTGTCGATTTCTGGGGTGGCGAAGGGTCGATTTCCTGGCTATAGCATTGCCTGATGCAGCAAGTTCTCATCCTCATCTCCGGGCTGGTCCTTGGCATCTGGGTTTATTTGACCCTGCTGCACGGTCGCTATTGGCGCGAGAAACCGCAGCCGGTACCGGCCGCGGACCTCAAGCATTGGCCGGAGATCGCCGCCATCGTGCCGGCGCGCAACGAAGCGCCGGTGATCGGCGAGGCGATGGCCTCCCTGCTGCGCCAGGATTATCCGGGCAAGCTGCGCATCATCGTGGTCGACGACCAGAGCACCGACGGCACGGCCGAGATGGCGCAACGCGCCGCCGCCGAGCGCAACGCCGAGAACCGCCTGCGGGTGATCCAGGGGGCCAAGCTGCCGCAGGGCTGGACCGGCAAAATGTGGGCGGTCAACCAGGGCCTGGAGGAGCTGGAGCAATTCTCTCCCGGCGCCAAATATGTCTGGCTGACCGATGCCGACATCGCCCATGACCGCGACAGCCTGAAGGGGCTGGTCACACGGGCGGAAAACGGCAATTTGGCCCTGGTCTCGCTGATGGCGCGGCTGAAGACCGACACCTTGGCCGAACGGGCGCTCATCCCCGCCTATGTCTATTTCTTCCAGATGCTCTATCCCTTCGCCTGGATCAACGACAAGCGCAAGAAGATGGGCGGGGCCGCCGGCGGCTGCATGCTGGTGGCGCGCAAGGCGCTGAAGAATGTCGGCGGCATCGCCGCCATCAAGGACGCGCTGATCGACGATTGCGCCCTCGGTCGCAAGATGAAGGGGCAGGGACCCATCTGGCTGGGTCTGGCCGACGGCGTGCGCTCGCTGCGCGGCTATCCGGAATGGGGCGACGTGTGGCGGCTGATCGCGCGCTCCGCTTTCACCCAGCTCCATCATTCGCTGATGCTGCTCCTGGTCTGCGTGGTTGGCCTGGGGCTGACCTTCCTGGCGCCGCCGCTGCTGACCATCCAGGCCGATCCAGGGATGCGCGGCTTCGGCATGGCGGCCTGGGCGCTGATGGCGCTGACCTACATCCCGACCCTGCTCTATTACCGACAGCCGGTCTGGTGGGCGCCGCTGCTGCCGCTCATCGCCTTGTTCTATGTGGCGGCGACTGTGGATTCCGCGCGCCGGCATCTGCTCGGCAAAGGCGGCGAGTGGAAGGGCCGCCTGCAGGCCCAAAATCTGTCATGAGCCAGGCTGAGCTCGAGATCGCCACGCCCTCGGGCAAGAATTCCGGCACCGAGAATTTCCCGGTCGGCTCGGCGCTGATCCGTCCCGACCTGCGGCCGCATGTGCATGCCTACTACCGCTGGGCGCGCATGGCCGACGACATCGCCGACAATCCGGCCCTGGCGCCGGAGGACAAGGTGCGCCGCCTCGACACGATGGAAGCGGTGCTGAAGGATCCCGCGCGGCGCGACGTGCCGGTCGCCGCCGAGATGCGCGAGAGCCTGAAGGCGACCAACGTGCCCGCGGTCGATTGCACCGATCTGCTGATCGCGTTCCGCGCCGACGCGACCAAGCTCCGTTATGACGACTGGGCGGATCTGATGAATTACTGCCGTTATTCCGCCTCGCCGGTCGGGCGTTATCTCCTCGACGTGCATGGCGAGGATCCGGCTGGCAAGCACTATTCCGACGCGCTCTGCGACGCGCTGCAGGTGATCAACCATCTGCAGGATTGCAAGGTCGACTATCTGGAGATGAACCGGGTCTATGTGCCGGTGGATCACCTGAGTGCCGAGGGTCTCGGCGTCGAGGCATTGGCCGAGTCCAAATGCTCACCCGCCTTGCGGCGGGTGTTGGACCGGCTACTGGACGAGACCGACGAGTTGATGCTGCGCGCCCGCAAGTTGCCCGCCGCCTTGCGTGACACACGCCTGCGCTGCGAAAGCGCGGTGATCGTGCGCTTGGCCGATACGCTCATCTCGCATCTGCGCCGCCGCGACCCGCTGGCGGAGCGGGTGAAGCTGACCAAGCCGGCTGTCGCCTGGTGCGGGTTGCAAGGCATCGCCTGGGCGCTGCTGACGCCGAAGCCGCCACGCGCGGATGCGCGGAGGGCGGCGTGACCAGCACCGCCATGACGGACGCTACGTCGCTGCAATCCGACATCGCCGCCAAGGTCCAGGCCTCCGGCACCTCCTTCTATGCCGCGATGCGCCTGCTGCCGCGCGCACGCCGCGATGCGATGTTCGCCATCTACGCCTTCTGCCGCGAGGTCGACGACATCGCCGACGAGCCGGCCGAGGTGTCGGACAAGCTGCGCCGCTTGCAAGGTTGGCGCTATGAGATCGCCCGCCTCTATGAAGGGACGCCGCAGCACCCGATCGCCCGCGCGTTGCTGCCGCATGTTCAGGCCTTCGGCCTGCGCCAGCAGGATTTCCTGGACGTGATCGACGGCATGGAGATGGATGCGCTGGAAGACATCGTGGCGCCGCCGCTGGAAAAGCTCGATCGCTATTGCGACCGGGTGGCGAGCGCTGTTGGTCGCCTGTCGGTGCGCGCCTTCGGTGCGACGGAGCCGGTCGCCGACCAGGTCGCCTATCATTTGGGGCGCGCCTTGCAGCTCACCAACATCCTGCGCGACCTGGCGGAGGATGCGGAGCGCGGGCGGCTCTACCTGCCGCGCGAGGAGCTGAACGGCGCCGGCATCGCCGTGCGCGCGCCGCTGGAAGTCGTGGCGCATCCGAATCTGCCGCAAGCCTGCCGCGGGGTGGCGGCGCTGGCCAAGCGGCACTTCGCTTCCGCCCACGCGGCGATGGCGCAATGCGCCAAGGGACCGATGCGCCCGGCCGCCATCATGGGCGCGGTCTATGGCGCGATCCTGGACCGGCTGATCGCCGCCGACTGGCGCGACCCGCACCAGCGCATCTCGCTGCCCAAGTGGCAGAAGCTCTGGCTCGCCTTGCGCTACGGATTTTTGTGATCCGATGCCGTTGGGTGGTCAGCGACTGCAGGGCGGCCGCGCGCACGTGATCGGGGCCGGTCTGGCCGGCCTCGCCGCGGCCACGCGCCTGGCCCGCGCCGGGGTGCATGTGCGGCTCTATGAGGCGGCGCAGGCGGCGGGCGGCCGCTGCCGTTCCTACGATGACGCGGAGCTCGGCTGCCGGGTCGACAACGGCAACCATCTCGTCGTCTCCGGCAACGCCGCCGTCATGGCCTATGTGAACGAGACCCAGGCCGGCGCCACCTTCGACACACAGGACGTGGCGGCCTTTCCGTTCCTCGATTTGAAGAGCGGCGAGCGCTGGTCGGTGCGACCGACCGAAGGCGCGCTGCCGCTCTGGATGTTCCGCAAGGACCGCCGCGTCGCCGGTTCGCGCCCCTGGGACTATCTGCAGGCCTTGAAGCTGCGTTCGGCGCCGGAGAGTGCCACGGTGGGGCAGGTCCTGCCGAAGAGCTCCATCCTCTATGACCGGCTGTGGCGGCCGCTCACCGTCGCGGCGCTGAACACGCATCCGGACGAGGCCTCGGCCAATCTGCTCTGGACCCTGTTCCTGGAGACTTTCGGCCGCGGCGGCGCCGGCCTGCATGCCTTGCTGCCGATCCACGGCTTGTCGGAGAGCCTGGTGGACCCGGCCCTGCGGCTGCTGACGAAGCGCGGCGGCGAGGTCTCCTTCGGCCATCGCCTGCGGTCGCTCTCCATCGTCGATGGCAGCGTGGCGCAGCTCGATTTCGCGGCGAAGGGCCAGGTCGATGTCGCGGCGGATGAACCCGTGGTGCTGGCGGTGACGGCGCCGGTCGCCACCGATCTGCTGCCGGGATTGACCGCGCCGACCGAGTTCCGCGGCATCGTCAACGCGCATTACCGCATCGAACCCCCACGCGGCGTCGGGGCGACCAAGCACCCGCCCTTCATCGGCGTGGTCGGCGGTACGGCGGAATGGATCTTCGTGAAGCCGGGCCACGTCTCCGTCACCATCAGCGCGGCGGAGCATCTGATCGATCGCTCCGGCGAGGAGTTGGCGCAAGAGATCTGGCGCGATGTGGCGAAAGCGCTCGATCTGCCGCTGGCGCCCATGCCGCCCGCGCGCGTGGTGAAAGAGAAGCGCGCCACCTTCGCCGCGACGCCGGAGCAATTGCGCCGCCGGCCCGGCCCTGTGACACAGCATCACAACTTGTTCTTGGCCGGTGATTGGACCGATACTGGCTGGCCTTCTACCATCGAGGGGGCGATTCGCTCCGGCTTCGCGGCGGCAAGCGCAATTTTGAACTGAGCGCGCGCCATATTGGCGACTCATTTCGTCGCTACGAAGCAGTAGAGACCCGGAACGGGGGAGTGGTGCGCATGCTGGCAGCCACCGCCACGCGACAGGAACCGGAACAAAGCGGCTTTGCCGACGTAGAGGGCGGCCGCATCTGGTGGCGCATGGCCGGCGCGCGGCATCTGAAGTCCGACCGCTGGCCGATCATCGTGGTGCATGGCGGCCCCGGCGGGGCGCACGATTACCTGGAGCCGCTGATGGCGCTGGCCGACGAGCGCGCGGTGATCCTCTACGACCAGCTCGATTGCGGCAATTCGGACCGCCCGGGACGGGCCGGCAACTGGACTATCGAGCGTTTCGCCTCGGAGATCGACGCGCTACGCACGACGCTCGGCATCGGCCGCTTCATCCTGCTGGGCCATTCCTGGGGTGCGGTCATCGCGCTGGATTACGCCGCCCACGCCGGCGAGGAACTGGCCGGCCTGATCCTGGCGAGCCCGCTGATCAGTACGCCGCGCTGGGTGGCGGACAACATGGAGCACCGCCGCGCCATGCCCATCGAGGTGCAGATGGCGCTGGATCGGCACGAGGCCGCCGGCACCGTGGACGATCCGGAATATCGCGCCGCCATCGCCGCCAAGATGCGGCGGCATTTCTGCCGCGTGACGCCGGAGCCGCCGGAACTGGCCAGCCTGTTCCGCAAGCTCAATTTGCAGCTCTACAAGGCGCTGTGGGGCGACAACGAATTCACCTGCACCGGCACGCTGAAGGATTATGACGGTTCGATCCTGCTGCCGCAGGTCGGCGTCCCGGTGCTGTTCGTGTGCGGCGAATTCGACGAATCCACGCCGGACGCCAACCGCGACTTCGCCGAAGTGACGCCACGCGCCAAAGTCTCCGTCATCCCCGGCGCTTCGCATATGCCGATGTTCGAGAACAGGGTTGCGTTTCTGACCGCGCTCCGTTGGTTCTGCGGGGATATTTAATCCATTGAAATCGCGATAAAAATCGCGCTCTCGCTGGGCGGCCGGATCGCCCTTTATTCTGCCTTGCCGGGAGCTATACTGCGGGCCATCTGTTAACCAGCATTCCCGTCCCTTCGAGGTATCTCCATGTCGCAGACCGCACTCAAGAAACCCACCGCCGCCTTGTCGCTCAAGGATCCCAGCCTGTTCCGCCAGCAGTGCTACATCGACGGCAAGTGGGTCGATGCCGACAGCGGCAAGACCATCGACGTCACCAATCCGGCGACGGGCGAGGTGCTGGGCACCATCCCGAACATGGGCGCCGCGGAAACGCGCCGCGCCATCGAGGCGGCGGAAAAATCCTGGGCCGGCTGGCGCAAGAAGACCGCGAAAGAGCGCGCCAACATCCTGCGCAAGCTGTTCAACCTGATGATGGAGAACCAGGAGGACCTTGCCGTCCTGATGACCGCCGAGCAGGGCAAGCCGCTGGCCGAGGCCAAGGGCGAGGTTGCCTATGCCGCCTCCTTCATCGAGTGGTTCGCGGAAGAAGCCAAGCGCACCTATGGCGACGTGATCCCGGGCCATCAAGCCGACAAGCGCATCGTTGTCACCAAGGAGCCGATCGGCGTCGTCGCGGCGATCACGCCGTGGAACTTCCCGGCGGCCATGATCACCCGCAAGGCCGGCCCGGCTCTGGCCGCCGGCTGTCCGATCGTGCTGAAGCCCGCAACCCAGACGCCGTTCTCCGCGCTGGCCCTGGCGGAACTGGCGCACCGCGCAGGCATTCCGGCGGGCGTGTTCAGCGTCGTGACCGGCTCCGCCAGCCAGATCGGCGGTGAGATGACCTCCAACCCGATCGTGCGCAAGCTGACCTTCACCGGCTCGACCGAGATCGGCAAGATCCTGCTCGAGCAATGCGCCAGAACGGTCAAGAAGACCTCGATGGAGCTGGGCGGCAACGCGCCCTTCATCGTGTTCGACGACGCCGACCTCGATGCCGCGGTCGAGGGCGCGATCATGTCCAAATACCGCAACACCGGCCAGACCTGCGTCTGCGCCAACCGCATCCTGGTGCAGGACAGCGTCTATGACGCCTTCGCCGCTAAGCTGACAGCCGCGGT
The DNA here is from genome assembly GCA_035549815.1 of Dongiaceae bacterium. GTDB lineage: Bacteria > Pseudomonadota > Alphaproteobacteria > Dongiales > Dongiaceae > Dongia_A. Next base: position 8,142 of record DASZQC010000354.1, on the reverse strand, counting down.
CGCCAAGCTGAAGGTTGGCGACGGCCTGAAGGGCGAGACGCAGCAGGGCCCGCTGATCGACATGAAGGCGGTGGAGAAGGTCGAGGAGCACATCGCCGACGCCGTGAAGAAGGGCGCCAAAGTGCTGGCCGGCGGCAAGCGCCATGCGCTCGGCCATTCCTTCTTCGAGCCGACGATCCTCGCCAACGTCACCACCGACATGATCGTGACCCGCGAGGAAACGTTCGGCCCGGTCGCGCCTTTGTTCCGCTTCAAGACGGAAGAGGAAGCGGTAAAGCTCGCCAACGACACCGAGTTCGGCCTGGCGGCGTATTTCTACGCCCGCGATCTGGGCCGCGTCTGGCGCGTCGCCGAGCAGATCGAGAGCGGCATCGTCGGCATCAACACCGGCATCATCTCGACCGAAGTGGCGCCCTTCGGCGGCGTGAAGGAATCCGGCCTCGGCCGCGAGGGTTCCAAGTACGGCATCGAGGATTTCCTCGAGATCAAATACATGTGCATGGGTATCTGAGCCCTTCGCCACATCGCGTCATGCAAGCGGGCGGGGAGCAATCCCCGCCCGTTTTGCTTTACGCCGTCTTTTCTCATACGAAGCGCGGCGCGGAGACCTGCTGGCCCGCGAAGCGGTTCGCGATCAGCGCATCGAGCGAGATGACACCGGCGCCGCGCGACAGCAGCAGCGTGAGCAAAGCGATCCAGATCAGGTGATCCGGCCAGCTTGACGGATAGACGAAGAGCTGGATGAACAAGGTCATGCCGATCAGCGGCAGGGTGGCGAGGCGCGTCAGCAATCCTGCGAGAACCAGAGCCGGCATGCTGAGCTCCACTGCGGTGGCGAGATAGGCCATCGGCGTGGCCGGCAGGAACGGCAGATTGCGCAGGTATTCGTCCTGGAACAGGGCGATGGTCAGATCGAAACTGGCGAGCTTGGTCGAGGCCGCGCGCCAGAAGATGGTGGCGATTGCCGCACGGGCCAGCAGCGCCGGAACGCTATAAGGGATCGACTGGGCGATATCGCGCAGCTTCAATGCGCGTTGTGTCAGACGGGTCATGATTTCGCCTTTCGCGATGTCTTTGTCGGTTTGGGCCTTGTGGCTGCATCGGGCTGTTCGAGACGGGTCTTCGGACGCGGCAGATCGAATTCGACACAGATGACGTCCATGATCTCGTCGCGCGTCTTTCCGGCGACGCCGCGCCGGACGCGATCGCAGGTATTCTTCTTGCTCGCCACAATGCTCACCCGAACCGGAACAAGGATTCGGACGGCGGAGGCGGTGCTGCGGTTCCCGCCTCCGCCGCCGGACGGCTGGCCTTACGGGATCAGCCGTTCTTCGGTTCCAGGCTGCCGCCGTTGATCTTCGCGCAGGTGCCCGCGGGCACATAGATCCAGGCATCGGCCTGGCCGGCCATGGTGGAGTGGCCGGCGCACGAATTGTTGGCGGTTTGGCAGTCGTTCTGGCCGGCGGCAGCAACGCCGTAGCACTTCTCGTTCTCGGCCGCGGCGGCCGGGCCGGCCATGAGCGGCGCCGACAGAGCGGCGGCCACGGCACCGGCCAGGATCAGGTTGGTCTTCATGAGGCATCTCCTTGCTTCAGATTGTTGCGGCCGGGCGGTTGTTTCCGGCGCCACGTCTCAAGCTAAAGGCGGATGCCAAGCGGCTGAAATGCCATGTGCCTATTCAAACGATGATTCCGCGGCATCATGCGCCGGAAGCGGTCTTCAAGGTGTCCTTGGGCAGGCTGGACAAAGCCGGCCACTTGTATTTGTTGACCGCGTTAACGAAGGCCGCGACGGCGGGAGAGAAGCGCCGGCCGGCGACGGTCACGATGTGGATGGTGCGCGTCACTTCCGGATCGATGATCGGCCGGGTGACGATGCCGGGGATGACCGGCGTATATTCCGGTATGAAGCAGATGCCCATGCCGGCCATCACCATCGACTGGATCCAGTCCTCGCGTTCCGACTGATAGACGTCCTGCACCTTGATCATGCGTTCCTGCAGGACGCCGTCCAGATAACCGACATATTCGCAATTGGCGCGGGTCAGATAGGATTCGCCGGCGATGTCCGCCATCGGCACCGTCGCCATTTGCTCGAAGCGGTGGCCCGGCGCGCAGGCGATCATGAATCGCTCTTCATAGAGCGGATGCAGGTTGAGCCGCTCGTGGCCTTCGGCCGGCGCAGTCATCATCGCCACATCCAGCTCGCCGGCCATCAGCGATTCCGCCAGACGCAGTGGCACCGACTCCATCAGCGACACCTCGATGCCCGGATGATCGCGCCCGAAGGTCGCCAGGAAGCCGATGAAACGCATCGGGCCGATGGTGCACATGACGCCCAGCTTCAGTGGCGCGTCCTTCAACTGCAGGAAGCTCTTGGCCGTTGTCTTGGCCTGTTCGCTCTGCGACAGGATCGCCTCGAGCTGCGGCCGCACCAGGTGGCCAAGGTCGGTCAGATGGGTGTATTTGCGCTCGCGCCGGAACAGCAGCCCGCCCAGCTCCTCCTCCAGCTTCTGGACCGCGCGGGTCAAGGCGGGCTGGGTGACGTTGCACATCTCCGCCGCGCGCGTGAAGTTCAGGCAGTCGGCGACGGCGAGGAAGTAGCGGATCTGATGCATTTCCATGGAGGCGGCCCCTCGGTTCTCCGAAGCCAACTATAACCGATCGGCATGGTTCGAGGCGATGCCTTGCCGGCATCGAATTGATAGGACCCGGACGGGACATCCATCGAACTGATAAAACACCAGCATTTCACTGTGGCCGCGTTGTTCGCGATGGTGAAGCGGTGCGGCGCCATGGATGCGTCCGCTTCAGCCACAAAGGAGTTTCACGATGTTTGCGAAGTTTTTCTGGCCGTGGCGGAAGGTCGCCATGGCAGCAATTGTCGCCGCCGCCGGTTTGGCGACGGCTTCCACCGCGATGGCCGCCGATTGCCCCGCCGACAAGGTCGTCGCCGACGGCAAGGGGCAGGCCATGGGGCCGACGGAGCCCAAGGACGTGACCGACACGGTGCTCGCCGCGATCGACCTCTCCAAGGAGAAGGTGGCGCTGGGCGAGCATCAGTTCCGCATGCGCCGTCTCGAGATCCAGCCGGGCGGCATCGTGCCCTGGCATAGCCATGCCGACCGGCCGGCCCTCATCTACGTCGTGTCCGGCGAGATCACCGAGTATGCCAGCACCTGCGCAATTCCCTTGGTGCACAAAGCGGGCGAGGTATCGGTCGACGCGGGCCGGTCGCACTGGTGGAAGAACACCAGCAGCAAGCCGGTGGTCCTGATTTCTTCGGATATCCTGCACGATCCCAACGACATGAACATGTAACCACTTGCCGCGCTCGGCGCCCGCTGATGTGGCGGGCGTCGAGCCGCGGGTTGGAAGCTCCGATGACCGCCTTGCCCTTTGCCGCCGAATCTCTTGCCGCTTCCGCCTGGCGCAGCATTGCGATTGGATTGATCGCCTTCCTGACCTTGGTCGATCTATTTGCGGCGCAAGCCCTGTTGCCGACCTTGGCGCGGGCTTATGGCGTCAGCCCCGCCGCCATGGGCACCGCTGTCAATGCCTGCACCTTCGGCATGGCCATTTCCAGCCTGCTGGTCGCGTTTCTCAGCCGGCGCATCGAGCGTCGACGCGGAATTTGGATCAGCCTCGCGCTTCTGTCGATTCCCACGACTTTGCTTTCGATCGCGCCGAATCTGACGGTCTTCGCGATCCTGCGCGTCACCCAGGGCATGTTCATGGCGGCGGCTTTTGCGCTCACCCTGGCATTCCTTGGCGAGCGGTTCAGCGCGCGCGCGTCCACGAGCGCATTCGCCGCCTATGTCACCGGCAATGTGGCGAGCAATCTGTTCGGCCGTCTGATGGCGACGGCCATGACGGACCAATTCGGTCTTTCCGGCGCTTTCTATCTGTTTGCCGCGCTCAATCTCTGCGGCGCGATCCTGGCTTTCCTCGTGATCCGGAGATCGCAGCCCATGCGCGCGGCAGCGGAGGAGCAGGTGTCCTTCGCCGCTTGGATCGTTCGCCTGCGTAATCCGGCGATCCTATGCTGCCTCGGGATCGGATTCTGCATCCTGTTCGCCTTCATCGGCACCTTCACCTACGTCAATTTCGTTCTGGTAGCACCGCCGTTCGAGCTCGGTATGATGTCGTTGGGCCTGATCTATTTCGTGTTCGTCCCCTCCATTGTCACCACGCCCTTCGGTGGCCGCATCGTGCGCCATTTTGGCGTGCGCACCACGCTCTGGGCGGCGCTGGGAATTGCGGCGCTGGGAATCCCGCTCGTTCTGGGGGGCAATCTGACCGCGATGGTCAGCGGCCTGGCCTTGATCGGAGTCGGCACCTTCCTGGCGCAGGCCGCGGCGACCGGCTTCATCAGCGCGGCGGCGACATTCGATCGGGGTGTGGCTAGCGGCCTGTATCTGGCGAGCTATTTCCTGGGCGGCCTGGTGGGCAGCTTCGTGCTGGGACAGCTCTATGGCCGGTTCGGCTGGCCCGCCTGCGTGGCCGGCGTCGGCGCAGCCCTTGCGCTGGCGGCCTTGCTAACGGTCGCGCTGCAGCGGCCGGAGGATCGCCAGGATCGCGCCAACATGCTGCCGCGGCATCGAACCGATAGGAAGTCGGCAATGGCTGCCGTCGGCCGCCTGCGCGATGCTCCTATCAGCAACGCATTCTGTTAGAGGCCTCCATGAACGTCATGACTCAACGTCACGAACCCGGGCGCAAGCCGGTTGGCCAGATCGTCCTGGTCCTGCAGGGCGGAGGCGCGCTTGGCGCCTACCAGGCGGGGGTCTATCAGGGATTGAGCGAGGCCGGAATCCAGCCCGACTGGGTGATCGGCACCTCGATCGGCGCCATCAACGCCGCGCTCATCGCCGGCAACAAGCCGGCCGATCGCCTGGAGCGCTTGAAGGCGTTCTGGGAGCGCGTGATGACACGATCTCCGTTGAAGGCGCCCTGGATGTCGATGTTTGGAAATGCGCTGGCCAATTTCGGCGTGCTGGCGCAAGGCGTGCCGGGCTTCTTCCAGCCGAACATCCAGGCGCTGTGGGGCCTGCATTATCCGGCGGGGCCGGGCCTTGCCGCCTATTACGGCACCGATCCCCTCAAGGATACGCTGGCCGGTCTGATCGATGCCGAGCGGCTGAACAGCGGCGAGATGCGGGTCACAGTCGGCGCCGTCAACGTGAAGAGCGGCGAGATGCGCTACTTCGACAGCCGCGACAGGCGGTTGGATATCGCGCATGTCATGGCGTCCGGCGCCCTGCCGCCCGCATTCCCCGCCATCGAGATCGACGGCGAGCATTATTGGGACGGCGGCGTCTATTCGAACACGCCGATCGAGGTGGTGTTCGATGACATGCCGCGACGCGATGGCCTGATCTTTGCCGTCGATCTGTGGCAGCCCCATGGCGAGCTGCCGGAGACCCTGTGGCAGGTCATGACGCGCCACAAGGACATCCAATATTCCAGCCGTGGCCTCAGCCACGTGGCGCGTCAGCAGCAACTGCATCGACTGCGCCACGTCGTGCGCGAGCTGACGGCGCGCCTGCCGAGGGATGCCGGCAACGACCCCATGGTCGCGGAGCTCGCGTCCTACGGCTGCGGCAGCACCATGCATCTGGTGCGCTTGCTGGCCCCCCGGCTCGATCGTGAGGATCACACCAAGGACATCGATTTCAGCGCGGACGGCATCGGCCGGCGCTGGCAGGCCGGCTACGACTATGTCCGGCGCGCGATCGAGCAGAAACCCTGGAACTGCGACGTGGATGCCCTGAGCGGCGTCCTCATCCATGAGGTCCATGAAGGTGCGATGGTGGTCGAACATGCCTGATTCATCGAAATCCGTGCCCGCCATGCCGGCCATGCAGGGCAAGCCGCTCGGCGGCCGCGTCGCCGTGGTCACCGGGTCAACCAGCGGCATCGGCCTCGGCATCCTGGAGCAACTGGCCGCGGCCGGAGCGAATGTGGTGATGAACGGTCTGGGCCAGACGGAACGCATCGAGGCGGATCTGCAGCGCATCCGGGCGGCAAATGCCGTCGCGGCGATCTACGCGCCGGCGAACCTTATGGACGCCAAGGCCTGTTCGGACTTGATTGAGACCGCCACGGAGCAATTGGGTGGTGTCGACATCCTGGTCAACAATGCCGGCATCCAGCATGTGGCGCCGATCGAAAGCTTCCCGATCGACAAATGGGACGCGATCCTGGCCCTGAACCTGTCGGCCGCCTTCCACACGATCCGGGCAAGCTTCGGCCCCATGAAGGCGCGCGGGTGGGGCCGCATCATCAACGTCGCCTCGGCGCATGGCCTCGTTGCCTCGCCTTATAAGTCCGCCTATGTCGCCGCCAAGCACGGGATTCTTGGCCTGACCAAGACCGTCGCGTTGGAGGGCGCGGAGTTCGGGGTCACCGCCAACGCCATCTGTCCCGGCTATGTCTGGACGCCGTTGGTGGAGCAACAGATCGAGGACCAGGCCAAGTCGCATGGCATCTCGCGCGACCGGGTCGTCAAGGAGGTGCTGCTGGCGAAGCAGCCCACCAGGAAATTCGCGGAGAGCTCGGAGATCGGCGCGCTGGCCGTGTTCCTGGCGAGCGACGCGGCGCAATCTGTCACCGGCGCAGCCCTGCCGGTCGATGGGGGTTGGACCGCGCAATAGAATGCCGCTACCTTCTCCTGCCAGGACAAGTGGGGGAACGGATGACGAAGCTGCAAGCGCGCGACTGGGTGCCGGCGAATGCCGAGCGTTATATCCAATCCATCGCCGCGGGCGTTGCCGCACGCAGCGCCGATGAGCTGGAGCGCGATCTGCTGTCCTGCGTCGCCGAGAACCGAACGATCCACGAACGCGATTGCGTCAATCTGAACCCCGCGACCAATGCCATGAACCCGAAGGCGGAGGCCCTGCTGGCATCCGGCATCGGCTCCCGGCCGTCGCTCGGCTATCCGGGCGACAAATACGAGATGGGGCTGGAGGGGATCGAGAAGATCGAAGTGCTGGCGGCCGAGCTCGCCGCCGAAGTGTTCGGCGCGCGGTTCGTCGAGATCCGCGTTGCGTCCGGCGCGCTCGCCAATCTCTATGTCTTCATGATGGCGGCGAAGCCCGGCGACACGATCATCGCGCCGCCGCCCCCCATCGGTGGTCATGTGACGCATCACGGCGCCGGATGTGCCGGCCTCTACGGCGTGGTCACGCACCCGGCGCCGATCGACCCGGCCAACTACACGGTCGATGTCGATGCGCTGCGCCGCGATGCGCAGCGCCTGAAGCCGAAGCTGATCACCATCGGCGGCAGCCTGAACCTGTTCCCGCATCCGATCCGCGAGATCCGCGCCATCGCGGATGAGATCGGCGCGCTGCTGCTGTTCGACGCGGCGCATATGTCGGGCATGATCGCAGGCCAAGCCTGGCAGCAGCCGCTGGAAGAGGGCGCCCATGTCATGACCATGAGCACCTATAAGAGCCTCGGCGGGCCGGCGGCCGGTCTCATCGTCACCAACGAGGCGTCCATCGCCGAACGGCTGGACGCCATTGCCTATCCCGGCCTGACCGCTAATTTCGACGCCGCCAAGTCCGCGGCGCTAGCGATGACTTTGCTGGACTGGAAAGTTCATGGCCGCGCCTATGGGCGGGCGATGGCGGAAACGGCGAAGGCGCTGGCCGGCGCCCTGGCGGCCGATGGCATCCCGGTCTTCGCGCGCGACCGCGGCATGACGACCTCGCAGCAATTCGCCATCGAGGCGGCCGCGTTCGGCGGCGGTCAGACTGCCGCCAAGAAGCTGCGCCAGGCGAATATCCTTTCCTGCGGCATCGGCCTGCCCGTCGCCGGGGTCGAGGGCGACCTGAACGGCCTGCGCATGGGAACGCCGGAGATCGTCCGCTGGGGCATGACGCCTGCCGACATGCCCGCCTTGGCCCGCTTCATCGGCGACGTGCTGACCGGCAAAAGGTCGGCACAGTCAGTGGCGCCGGAGGTGACCGAGTTCCGCCGTCGCTTCAGCAAACTGCATTTCGTCCGGGCCTAGTATGCGAAAAGCCCGTGGATCGCGGGATCCACGGGTTTTGCCATCAGCGCCAGCGGCACGGCACGAGGGAGGCGCGTCGCCGGCCGCGGGGTCGCCAATACCGCGCTAGTTCAGCCGGTT
>DASZQC010000353.1:0-9300 GCA_035549815.1 Dongiaceae bacterium | reverse complement strand
CGGCCGCCGGCTGCAATTGCGCCTCCACTGTGGAGGTGATGCGCGACAATTCGGCGTCGCCCAGACCTAGCGCCAGCTTGAAGGCGTTGTCGAGTGCTGCCCAATAGAAGCCGATCCCGATGACCGTCGCGGTGGCCGTGGTCAATCCGCCGAAGGCAAGCGCCAGCACCAGCCAGATCGGCAGACGCCAGCGGCGGCGCGGCGCATTCTCCCCCAAGGCGGCGTTTCCCCCGATCCGGTCCCTAATAGGTGACGATCTTCACCTTCTGCCCCGCCTGCAGCTGGTTGGCGTTCTCCAGCCCGTTCAGCACGCGGAACCACTGCTCCTTGCCGTCGCTCACCACCATCTTGGCCGCCATGGACTGGATCGTGTCGCCCTGTTTCACGGTGACAATGCGGATGCGCTGCGGCTTGTTGTATTGCTGCGCCTCGTTGGCATCGATCTGGCGGAAGCTCATGACCGTCTTCTGGGAATCGGAATCGTAGCCGCTGCCGACGCTGGTCAGCGCCAGGAACACGAATTCATAGACCTTGCCGCTGGGGTGGCGAATCAGCACCGCGCGATAATTGGCGGCGCCCGACTTGGTGTTGACCCTGGCCACCCCGGTCGCCGCCTCCATGCCGTTGACGGTCAAGGTCTCGATGTTGTTGAAGACGATGGCGCCCTTGGGATCGTAGCTCTGCAGCGCAGAGACCAAGCTGCCCGAGGGTTGCGGGCTGGCCAGCGTCAAATTGCCCAGCGTGCCCTTCGGCCCCTTGATCGCCACAACGTCCGGTAGATTGACCAGCTTGTAGCCGCTCGGCACCTCGAAAGCGAAGCGCAGCGGCGGATGCACGAATTTCTGCCCGACGATGACGCCCTGCGAGGGATCGTCGCCGAACATGATACCGTCGATCTTCGACAGATAGACATCGCGCTCCAGCATCGCGTTCGCCTCGACGCCGCCCGCCTCGTTGATGGCGCGCTGCACGCGGTCGATGGTGCGCGGATGCGAGGCGAGCATGTTCTGATCGTCGACCACATTGGGGTCTTTGCCGGCAAGCTGCGCCTCGAGCTGGGACTGGGCGCGCAACTGGCTCAGGAAGCTGGCCGAGGCGCGCGGATCGTAGGTGGCGCGTTTCATGTAGCGCACGCCGAGCGAATCCGCCTCGAACTCCTGTTCCTGCGAATAGCCGGCCAGGCGCACCTGGCCGTATTGCGAGGCGAGGCCGCCGGCAAGATCGGCGCCCGCCTGCCCGCCCAGGATGGCGCCCAGCAACGTCGCGCCCAGCACGCCGAACTGGGTCTGCTGCGCCTGGCCCATGCGCTCCGCCGTGTGGCGGGCGTTGATGTGGCCGATCTCGTGCCCGACGACGCTGGCGAATTCCGCTTCGTTGTTGGCGAGTGCCATCAGGCCGCGGGTCACATAGATGTAGCCACCGGGCACGGCGAAGGCGTTGACGTCGGGTGTGTTCAGCACCGTGAAGGTGAATTTCACGTCCGGCCGCTCGCCGGTCGAGGCCAGGAACTGGCCGATGGAATTGACGTAGGCCGGCAGATCGGCCTTCTCCGAATAGGCGCCGCCGAACTCCTCCAGGATCTTCGGATGCTCCTCTTTGCCGAGCGCCGCTTCCTGCTGGGCGGAGATGGGCGAGGAGAAGGTGCGGCCGGTGGCGGGACTGGATTGCGTGGCGCAGCCGGCAAGAGCGGTGGACAGAAGCAGGGCGCCTGCGACGGCCACCCAGGCCGGATGGCGTTTCCCATGTGATGTGCTGCTGGTCGTGCTCATGGCGCTCCGCTCCCGTAAGTCTCTTGTCGCAAGCTTATGCTGCCCGGCGCGCCGGAACCAAGCGCCTCGGTCGGCCCTGCAACGGCCCAAGCCGTCCTAACCCCGCCCTAACCCCTCAAAAGACCGTGACATTTGGGGGTTGAGCCAAGCCGGCCGGCCACTTACAAGCATGGGACAGCCGCTCGAACTTTCATGCCGGGACCCGATGGATTCGCGCTACATGCCCGCCAAGGACCTGTTTCCCGAGATCGAACCCTTCGACAAGGGGTTCCTGCAAGTCTCGCCGCTGCACCGGATGTATTACGAGCAATGCGGCAACGCCAAGGGGGTTCCCGTCGTCTTCCTGCACGGCGGTCCGGGCGCCGGCGCCAATGCCACCCACCGGCGGTTCTTCGATCCCACCTTCTACCGCATCATCATTTTCGACCAGCGCGGCAGCGGCCGCTCGCAGCCCTTGGGCGAGACGCGGGAGAACACCACGCCGCATCTGATCGCCGACATGGAAGCGCTGCGTGCGCATCTGGGTGTCGACCGCTGGTTCGTGTTCGGCGGATCGTGGGGTTCGACCCTGGCGCTGGCCTATGCCGAGCATCATCCGGAGCGGGTGCGCGGCCTGGCGCTGCGCGGCATCTTTCTGTGCCGCAAGTCGGAGATCCAATGGTTCCTCTATGGCCTGCGCGAGTTCGCGCCCGAAGCCTGGCGCGCCTTTTCGGGTTTCATCCCGGAAGCGGAGCGCGGCGACCTCTTGGACGCCTATTGGAAGCGGCTGATGGACCCGAAGCCGGCGGTGCATCTGCCGGCGGCGCGGGCCTGGAGCGTCTATGAGGGCTCCTGCTCCACCTTGCTGCCGAGCCCGGAGACGGTGCGCGCCTTTTCCGCCGACACCCTCGCCCTGGGCCTTGCGCGCATGGAGGCGCATTACTTCCGCAACGACATTTTCCTGCCGCCGGATTTCCTCATCGACCATGTCGACCGCATCCGCAAGATTCCGGCGCTGATCGTGCAAGGCCGCTACGACCTCGTCTGCCCGATCCGCAGCGCCGACGATCTGGCCCGCGCCTGGCCGGAGGCGCGCTATATCGTCGTGCCGGATGCCGGCCATTCCGCGATGGAAACCGGCACCCGCACCGCTTTGGTCGCCGGCATGGAAGCGTTCAAGAGCCTGGCGTGAGCCGCCCGCTATGACCGGGCCAAAGGAGAGATCCCCTCTCCTCGGGGGGAAGAGAGGGGATCAGAAGCGGACGACCCGATGGTGGGATCGGGCCCACCGCTTTTTCCGCCCATCGGACATGGTTGAGATGCCCGCCGGCGGTTCCCACTACTATGGCGAGCCAAGATGAACCGCACCTGAACGGCGCGCCGCCCGCGCCGGTGGGGCATCACGGCATTGTATCGCAATGTTCCTAAGCGTAGGTGAAACGCCGGAGTGGTCGGTCACCGCCGCCGCGCCGGGCGCGCGTGCGGTAGATTTCGGATGGCTGCTGTTTCTATGTCGCCCTCCGCCTCGCCACTCCCCTCGCCTTCGCCGCTGCTCTCCCCGCCGGTCTCGGCGCTGAAGCCGGCCGCCTTGGCGCGGGCGATGGCGAGCAACAGGACGCGATGCAGCAGCTCCGGGTACTTGATTCCGTCATGTTTCGCGGCGGTGGCGAATTCCTCGATCTTGGCGATCTCGGGGTTGGGGTTAGCCTCCAGGAAATAGGGCACGCCGTCAGGCGACAGGCGGAAATCGATGCGGGCGTATCCATCGAGCTCCAGCGTGCGGCAGATGCGCTTGGCCAGCGACTGGATGCGCACGGCCAGCTCCGGCGTCAAATTCTTCGCCGGCCCGTGCACGATGCCGAGCTTCTCCTGGTAATTGACGTCGTGCTTCACCTTGGCGGTGGCGATGCGGTTCTGGTTCTCGTCCATGTCGCCGAACTCAAGCTCCCACACCGGGAGCACCTTCAGCCGGTCGTTCCCCAGCACGCCGACATAGATCTCGCGCCCTTCGATATATTGCTCCGCCATCGCGTCGGTGCCGACGCGCTCGTGGATGAAGGCGACGCGCTCGGCCAGCTTCTCGTCGCTGTCGACAACCGAGGCCTGCGCGATGCCGATCGAGGAATCCTCGCTGGCGCTTTTCACGATCAGCGGGAAGCCGAGCTTGGCCGGCCGCTTCACCTTGCGGCCCATCGGGAAGACGGCGAAGGCCGGCGACGGGATGCGGTGGAAGGCCAGCAGCTTCTTCGACAAGGCCTTGCCGCGCGCCAGCATCAGGCCGCGCGGATTGCACCCGGTGTAAGGCACGCGCAGCAGCTCCAGGTAGGAGGCGACGTTCTGGTCATAGGCCGGCTCGCCGTGGAACTGCTCCAGCAGGTTGAAGACCACATGCGGCTTCCAGGTCTCCACCTCGTCGCGGATCGGCTTCAGCTCGTATTGGACGCCCAGCGGCTTCACCTCGTGGCCGGCCGCGCGCAGCGTGCTGATCACGTCATACTCGGTCTTCCAGACGTTGATCTCTTTCTCGCTGTAACCGTCCAGGGAATCGGGCGGCATGAAGTCCGGGTGCATCAGCACCAGGACTCTTAGAGGCTTGACGCGGGTGTGTTTCGATCGGGAGCGCGTCACAGCGCGTACCATTCCCGCCTTGAGGGTGAGTGCAGCGAATGCACCGTGTTGGCGGTCAGCAGCACGGTGAAGTTCATGATCAATTCCCGGTCCGGCCCCACCGCGCGCAGCTTCAGCTCGGCGCAGCGGTCGATCATATCATCCAGGACGCGATCCAGCGCCTGCTGATATTCGCCGGTCCATTTGGATACCATGCGGCGGATCTTACCACGATTGCGGCGCAAAAAGGTTGACGCCGCCGGCGCGTTCCGGTGCCGGGAATCGTCCGAGAAGATGCGCTGCAGATCGCGGTCATAGATGGTCGGCGAATCGACGCCGTAATGCGCCTGCTTGCGCTTGTAGTGCTCGCCCAGGGTACGGCGCAGCTGGCTCAGCGGATCGACATAGGAGCGGCCGCTCAGTTGCGGCTTCTCGTCCGCGATCTCGGCCATCAGCTCGTCGACATATTCCAGCTTTTTCAGCGCCGGCCATTCGGCATAGCGCTTGCGCCAGTCGGAGCGCGGCTTCAGCCACACGGCGAAGGTTTCGGCGAAATCCTCGTCCGGATGGCTCTGCGCGTACCACAGGCGCAGGTGCTGGACGAAATTCTTGCTGGAGGGGTTCGGCCGGTAATAGTTCGGGTAGCGCTGGGACGACGGGCCGAACAATTTCTGCCAGCGCCGCTTGCGCTGCAGCTTGTAGGAATGCTGCACCACGTGACCGGCCTCGTGCCGCAGGATGCGCATGCATTCCGCCTCGGTGCCGCCCTCCACCTCGCCGATCATCTTGCGCTCCAGCTTCATCAGGCGCGGATGGGTCAGGTAGAAGGGGATGGCGATGCCGGGCGTGTTGTCCGGGCTGAACCATTCGTCCGACAGCCAGACATGCGGGCGGATATTGACGCCGCGCTCCTCCAGCTCGTCGTACAGCTTCACCAGGCAGCGCTCCAGCCAGGTGCCCTCCACCGTGACGTGGAGGTCCTGGAGGCGCAACTGCAGCAATTCCTCATCCGGCAGATTGGCCCAAGCGAAGCGGCGGGACATGGCGAAGCGGCTCGAAACCCTGTCTGTCGTGTGACGTTTTTCTGATCGAGTCATGCGGCAAAAACCCAGCCAAGGCAAGAGAGGTTGCGGGCGTCCCACGGCCATCGCCGCCGGAGCGAGCGACATCGCGGAAAGGCCTGTCAAATGGGCCTTTCCGGGCACTCCGCGCCCGGCCTGAGGCCAGCCGGCGTGACCGTCCGCGACGCTTCCATACAGGCCGGTGGAACCCTGCCGCAGGCTGGCGGTAGATGTTGTCAGGATCGGCGCCGTGCAATCCCTCGTTCGGAGTACCCTCCATGAGCCCATCGCCCGTACTTCCCCTCACCGCCTTGCGCCTCACTGGCGGCTGCCAGTGCGGCCAGGTCCGCTACGAGATTTCGGGCCCGCCGGGCGCCATCTATGTCTGCCATTGCCGGGAATGCCGGCGGCAATCCGCCTCCGCCTTCGGCATTTCCGTGACGGTGCGGAGCGCCGATCTGCGCCTGACCCAGGGGGCGCCGCTGGTCTGGTCCCGACCGGCCGACAGCGGCCGCACGGTCGACTGCCATTTCTGCCCGCATTGCGGCAGCCGCCTGTGGCATGGCGACCTGGCCCGGGAGGACGAGGTCAGCGTCAAGGGCGGGTCCCTGGATCAACCGGTCGACCTGTCGCAGGCCGTGCATATCTGGGTCAGCCGGAAGCTGCCCGGGGTGGCGATCCCCACGGGCGTTCAGGTTTTTGACGAGGAACCGTGCTAGCCGGACTTGCAATTGCCCGGTCTAACGCCATTTCAGCAAAATGGCCGGCCCGGAATTTCGCCGGATGCCCCGCCACACGCGCCGCATCGTCTTGAGACGCTCGTTGAGTAAGAGTGGGGAGGCATCATGATCACGATCACGCGCCGCCTGTTCCTTGCCACCAGCGCTGCCGCGATTACCGCGGCCACCCTCGCGCCACCGGCCTTCGCCCATCACGGCTGGGGCGGCTATGACACCAGCAAGTCGTTCGAGGTGACCGGCGAGATCATCGAATCCAGCTATGCCAATCCGCATTGCGAGATCACCATGCAGGTGGAGGGCAAGCTGTGGCATTTCGTGCTGGCGCCCCCCTCGCGCATGGGCCGCCGCGGCGTCACCGAAGAGATGATCGCGCCGGGCAAGACCTGCACCGTCTTCGGCTATCCGCACACGACCGAGCCGGACGAGGCGCGCATCGAATACATGATCATCGACGGCACGCGCTACGAGCTGCGCTAAAGGCGCATGGAGCACGAAGCCACCGGCGCCGTGTGGCCCATTTTCCTGAGCCTGCAGGAGAGCGCGCTGGGCCATGCCATGCGCGTCTCGCCCTTTCTCTATCCGACGGCCGAGATACTGCACATCCTCGGCTTCGTGCTGCTGGTCGGCTCGATCGTGTCGCTGGATTTGCGCCTGCTGGGCGCGGGACGCGCGATCCCGATCCAGCCGATGGCGCAATTGCTGCTGCCGATTTCGCGCGTCGGCTTCGTCCTGGCGATCGTCATGGGTTTCCTGCTGTTCAGCGCCGATGCCGCGCACACGGTCGGCAATCCCGCCTTTCAGGCCAAGCTGCTGCTGATCGCCGCCGCCCTCATCAACATCGCCATCGCCCATGCCGGCCCCTGGCGCCGCGCCGGCATCTGGCGCGCCGAAGCCTCCGGCAGCGCCAAGCTCACCGCGCTCGTCTCGCTGCTGCTGTGGATCGCGGCGGTCGTGGCGGGGCGCCTGATCGCGTATTTCTGATCATGCTTCGCGCCGCGGCTCTCGCACTGCTTCTGTCGGTATTCTGCGTGCCAGCGGTACGGGCCGACGAGGCTGCGGCGTGGCAGGCGCTGAGCGAGGGCGGACACGTGGCCTTGCTGCGCCATGCGGCGGCACCCGGCGGCGCCGGCGATCCGCCCGGCTTCCGGCTGGAGGATTGCACGACCCAGCGCAACCTCAGTGCCGAGGGACGCGCCGATGCGACGGCAATCGGCGCGCGGCTCAAGGAACGCAAGGTCGTCTTCGAGAAAATCCTGACTTCGCCCTGGTGCCGTTGCGTCGATACGGCCGCATTGCTCGACATGGGACCCGCCACGGCCGATGCCGCTTTCAGCAATATCGTCGTGCTGTCGGACCAGCGGGAGCAGATCGTCGAAGCCGGCCGCAACCTGATCGGCAATTGGCGCGGCGATGGCAATCTGCTGGTGGTCACGCATGGCGCGAACATCTCCGCCCTGATCGGAATCTCCCCCAGCTCCGGCGAGATGGTGGTTGCACGTATCGGCACCGACGGCGCCATCCTGCCGGTCGGCCGCATCCCACCGCCTGCCTCCTGAGCTTTGCTTGTTCCCACGCGAGGCCCGGACTAAGCTTCTCGCCGGGGAGGCTCCTGCATGACCGGCTCTCACACCCAGGCGATCAGCGGGTCCGCCGACAAGCGGCCGGTGACCTATTTCGGGCCTGACTTCCCCTTCGCCTACGATGATTGGCTGAAGCATCCCGCGGGGCTCGGCAAGCTGCCTTCCGACAAACTCGGCACCGAAGTCGCGATCGTCGGCGCGGGTGCCGCCGGCATGGTGGCGGCGTTCGAGCTGATGAAGCTGGGGCTGAAGCCCGTCGTCTACGAGGCGGCGCGCATCGGCGGGCGGTTGCGCTCCGTGCCCTTCGAGGGCGCGGAGGGGATCGTCGCCGAGCTTGGCGGCATGCGCTTTCCGTCGAGCTCCACCGCCTTCTTCCACTACATCGATCAGGTCGGGTTGCAGCACACGCCCTTTCCCAACCCGCTGACCGCCGCCTCGCACAGCACGGTGGTCGACCTTGCCGGGCAGCCGATCTATGCCGAGAAGCTGGACGACCTGCCCAAGATCTTTCACGAGGTGGCGGCGGCCTGGAACGAGGCGCTGGAACATGGCGCGCAATTCAGCGCCATGCAGGACGCGATCCGCGCCCGCGACGTGACGCGCGTGAAGGAGATCTGGAATCGCCTGATCCCGATCTGGGATGACCGCACCTTCTACGGCTTCATCGCCACGTCGGACGCCTTCATGCGCCGCTCGTTCCGGCACCTGGAGATTTTCGGCCAGGTCGGTTTCGGCACCGGCGGCTGGGACACCGATTTCCCCAACTCGATGCTGGAGATCCTGCGCGTCGTCTTCACCAACTGCGACGAGGACCAAAGGCTGATCAAAGGCGGCGTCGAGCAGATGCCGCGCGGCCTGTGGAAGATGCAGCCGGACAAGATGGCGCATTGGCCGAAGGGCACCTCGCTGGAACGCCTGCATGCCGGCGCCCCGCGCCCCGGCGTCATACGAATCGCTCCGGCCCCGAACAATCGCTTCGCCATCACCGACCGGTGGGGCGCGACACGCGAATATCCGGCAGTGCTGGTCACCTGCCAGTCCTGGCTGCTCACCACCCACATCGAGGTCGATGAGCGGCTGTTCTCGCAGAAGCATTGGATGGCGCTGGACCGCACCCGCTACATGCAATCGGCCAAGACCTTCGTCATGGTCGACCGGCCGTTCTGGAAGGACAAGGACCCGAAGACCGGCCGCGACGTCATGAGCATGACCTTGAGCGACCGGCTGACCCGCGGCACCTATCTGTTCGATAACGGGCCGGACAGACCGGGGGTGATCTGTCTGTCCTATTCCTGGATGGGCGATGCGCTGAAGCTGCTGCCGCTGCCGGTGGAGAAGCGGGTGAAGCTGATGCTGAACGCGCTGAAGCAGGTCTATCCGGGCGTCGACATCGCCGGGCACATCATCGGCGACCCGATCACGGTTTCATGGGAATCGGACCCGAACTTCCTGGGCGCCTTCAAGGGCGCCCTGCCCGGCCACTACCGGTACAACCACCGCATGTATTGCCACTTCATGCAGGGCGAGATGCCGCCGCAGGAGCGCGGCATCTTCATCGCCGGCG
>DASZQC010000352.1:0-2580 GCA_035549815.1 Dongiaceae bacterium | reverse complement strand
CCCAGTAGTAGAATTCGGTGAAGATGATGTTGATGGATGCAGCGAGATCGGTCATGGCTCCCCCTCTGACGATCTTGATTTTGGCAGGATCGAAGTTGTGCGGTCGGGCCAAAAGCTCGCCGACCCGGAGAGTGATCCGCGCCGCCGCCAGTGGGCGGTGACGCCCCCTTCCCAGAACTTTTGTGAGTTATTTTGTCGCAGTATGGCAGAGTCAGAAGAATTTCACTAGCGGGAAGAAAAGTTTCTTGAGGATATCGACCGCCGGGATGCCGAAAAAACGCGAAATCAAGACGATTTCGGCCGGATCACCGCGTCATGCAGGGATCCGGCCGATCGCGCGACTCGGAGAATGTCGACTCGGCGTTCAGCAATCGAGCGTGTTCTGCCGCTCCCACTCGGTCAGGTGCCGGGCATAGGAGTTCCACTCGGTATTTTTCATCGCGATATAGGAGTTGATGAAGCTCTCGCCGAAATAGTGCTTCAGCTCGGCGCTCTTCTCGGTGCGCCGCAGCGCGTCGAGCAGGTTCAGCGGCAGCTTGCGGCCGCCTTTCACCGTGTGACCCTCGGTATACATGTTGATGTCCAGGCGCTTGCCCGGATCGCGCTTGTTGTCGATGCCGTCGAGGCCCGCGGCCAGGATGCCGGCCTGCAGCAGATAGGGGTTGGTGGCGCCGTCCGCCAGGCGCAGCTCAAAGCGGCCGGCATCGGGGATGCGCACCATGTGAGTACGGTTGTTGCCGGTATAGGTGATGGTGTTGGGCGACCACGTGGCGCCGGAAATAGTGCGCGGCGCGTTGATGCGCTTGTAGCTGTTCACCGTCGGATTGAAGATCGAGCACAAGGCTTCCGCATTGTGCATGATGCCGCCGAGGAACTGGTAGGCCAGCTTGCTCAGGCCAAGTTCGCCCTTGGCATCGCCGAACAGATTGGTCTTGCCGCTCTTGTCCCAGACCGAGACGTGGGCGTGGCAGCCATTGCCGGTCAAATTCATGAACGGCTTCGGCATGAAGGTGGCGCGCATGCCGTGCTTCTCGGCGATCGACTTCGCCATGTATTTGAAGAAGACGTGGCGATCGGCGGTGACCAGGCAGTCGTCATAGTGCCAGTTCATCTCGAACTGGCCGTTGGCGTCCTCGTGGTCGTTCTGGTACGGCTTCCAGCCCAAGGCCAGCATGGAATCGCAGATCTCGGTGATGACGTCGTAGCGGCGCATCAGCGCCTGCTGGTCGTAACAGGGCTTTTCCTGGGTATCGGCGCCGTCGGAGATGTTCTGGCCGTCCGGCGTGATCAGGAAATACTCGCATTCCACGCCGCTTTTCATGCGGTAGCCCTGCTTGGCGGCCAGCGCGTTCATCTTCTTCAGTTGCGCGCGCGGGCTGTCGGCGACTTCCTTGCCGTCCATCCACAAGTCGCTGGCGAGCCAGCCCACTTCCGGTTTCCACGGCAGTTGGATCAGGCTGTCCGGGTCCGGCTTGGCGAACAGGTCCGGATGCGCCGGCGTCATGTCCAGCCAGGTGGCGAAGCCGGCGAAACCGGCCCCGTCGCGCTGCATGTCGGCGATCGCGGCGGCCGGCGCCAGCTTGGCGCGCAGCACCCCGAACAGGTCCGTGTAGCTGATCAGGAAATATTTGATCTTTCGCTCTTTGGCGATCTTGGCGAGATCGGTGGCCACGTGAAGTCTCCCCTCTTGAAGTCCCTGTTCCCTGTTTTTGATCTCCTGGGTGGCTGGGCGGAGCTTACATGCCGCCCTTGCCTGGTATCCAGTTGGTTCCCGCCAGCGGCACGCCGGCCATCGCCGCGGCTTCCACCGTCAGCGCGACCAGATCGTCCGGCTCCAGATTGTGCACATGGCTCTTGCCGCAGGCGCGCGCGATGATCTGCGTCTCCATGGTCAAGACCGCGAGATAATTCGCCAGGCGCTTGCCGGCCTTCACCGGATCGAGACGCTTGGAGAGTTCCGGGTCCTGCGTAGTGATGCCGGCCGGATCGCGGCCTTCGTGCCAATCATCGTAGCAGCCGGCGGTGGTGCCGAGCTTCTTGTACTCCTCTTCCCAATGCGGGTCGTTGTCGCCCAGCGCTACCAAAGCTGCGGTGCCGATGGCGACCGCGTCGGCGCCCATCGCCAGGGCCTTCGCCACGTCGGCGCCGTTGCGGATGCCGCCGGAGACGATGAGCTGCACCTTGCGGTGCATGTCGAGGTCCTGCAGCGCCTGCACCGCCGGGCGGATTGCCGCCAGGATCGGGATGCCGACATGCTCGATGAACACCTCCTGGGTCGCGGCGGTGCCGCCCTGCATGCCGTCCAGCACCACCACGTCGGCGCCGGACTTCACCGCCAGCGCCACGTCGTAATAGGGGCGGGTGGCGCCGACCTTCACATAGATCGGCTTTTCCCAATCGGTGATCTCGCGGAGCTCCTGGATCTTGATGGTGAGGTCATCCGGGCCGGTCCAGTCCGGATGGCGACAGGCGGAGCGCTGGTCGATGCCGACGGGCAGCGTGCGCATCTTCGCCACGCGCTCGGTGATCTTCATGCCCAAGAGCATGCCGCCGCCACCGGGCTTGGCGCCCTGGCCGATC
>DASZQC010000351.1:0-5415 GCA_035549815.1 Dongiaceae bacterium | reverse complement strand
CCGCTTCACTTCAGCCTTCACGCGGCCATGCGGGCTTTCGATCCACACCCAATCGCCGTCGGCCAGACCCATCTGTTCGCCGAGCTGCCGCGCGATGAACAAGGGATTGCGCGCCTGGATCTGGCGCAGCCAGGCATTCTGCGAGCCCCAGGAATGATACATGTGCATCGGGCGCTGGGTGATCGCATGCAAGGTGAAATCCGGCGCGGTTGTCGGCTGCTCGAGCGCGCCTTCCGATCCGTGCGGCGGATACCAACTGGGCAGCGGGTCGAAACCCACCTTGACCCGCGCGCGCTGATGCTCCGCCGGCTGCCGCGGGCCATGGCCTTCCGCCGCGAGCTGGAACTTGCGCAACGGCTCGGAATAGATCTGCAGTACGATCTGCTGCGGCTTGTCGAGGAAGCCGCGCGGGATCGCCCAGTCGAAGAAATCGTGGTTGGCGAAGCGGTAGAAGCGCGCAGCTTCCGGAATCTCGCTCCGCCAGAAGGCGCCGTTCTCGATATAGCGGTCGAGCTGGCGGCGATTGACCTCGCCCATGCCTTCCTTGTCTTCGTCATGCCCGCGCCAGCCGGCCAGCATGCCGATGCCCGGCCGCCTTTCGTGCCAGACCAGGTAATCCTTCAAGCCGCCGGGATAGAGCGCCTTGCCGTTGCCGTCGATCATGCCCGGCAGCTTCAGCCGCGCGCCGAGGTCCAGCAGCACGTCCTGAAACGGCCGCACGTCGCGGTCGGGATTCAGGACCGGGCGGCGGATCGCATCGGCCGCGCCATCGGGATCGCTGATCGGCCGGTCCAGCAACGAGATGCAGTCCCAGCGCTCCAGATACGTGGTGTCCGGGAATACCAGGTCGGCATAGGCCACCATCTCCGAATAGAAGGCATCGGCATAGATGATGTGCGGGATCTTGTACTCCCCGGTCGTCGGATCCTTGTCGCTCATCATGCGCATGGCATCGGGCGCACTCATCGCCGAGTTCCAGGCCATGTTCGCCATATAGAAGAACAGTGTGTCGATCGGGTACGGATCGCCGGCCCAGGCATTGTGGATGACCATGTGCATCATGCCGTGCACGGCCAGCGGCGCATCCCAGGAGAACGCCTTGTCGATGCGATGCGGCTTGCCGTCCGCGTCGATCAGCAGATCTTCCGGCGCCTGCGGGAAGCCAAGCGGCAACCCCTGCAGCGGCCGCATCGGACCCACCTGCGCAGCGGGCTTGGCCGGCGGTGGTGCTGCTTTCGGGAAGGGCGGCTTGTAGCGGAAGCCGCCGGGGCAATCGATGGAGCCCAGCAGCATCTGCAGCAGATGGATGGCGCGGCAGGTCTGGAAGCCGTTGGCATGGGCGCTGATGCCGCGCATCGCATGCATGGAGACAGGACGCCCGATGAACTTGTCGTGCCGCCGCCCCGCCCAATCGGTCCAGGCCACCGGAATCTCGATCGCGTGGTCGAAGGCGGCCTCGGCCAGCTCAGCGGCGATGCGCTTGATGGTCGCCGCCGGAATGCCGCATTGCGGCGCCACAGTCTCCGGCGCGTACGCATCGTCGAGATAGCGGCGCACCATCAGCTCGAAGACCGTGTGCGTCTTGTGCCCGTCGGGCATCGTCAGATGCCCGATCAGCCGCGGCGAAACGCCAGCTTCGAGCGCATTGCGGAGCGCTCCAGAGGCCTCGGCGCAGAGCGGATTGCCGGCATGATCGCGCGCGAACAGCCCATGCTCCGCAGTTCCGGGCGCGTCGATCACCAACCAATGCGCATTGGTGTAGCGCACCAGGAATTCGAGATCGATCTTGTCGGCCTTCAGCAATTCGTGGACCAGCGCCAGCACGAACAGCCCATCGGTGCCGGGCGTCAAGCCGATCCATTCATCGGCGATGGCGGAATAGCCGGTGCGTACCGGATTGATGGAGACGAACTTGGCGCTGTTGTCGGCGGGCCGGTTCTTCAACTGGCCCAGGCCGATCTTGATCGGGTTGCTGCCGTGATCCTCGGCCACGCCGAACATCATGAAATAGCGGGTGCGCTCCCAGTCCGGCTCGCCGAACTCCCAGAACGCGCCGCCGATGGTGTAGAGCCCGGCCGCCGCCATGTTGACGGAGCAGAAGCCGCCATGCGCCGCGTAGTTCGGCGTGCCGAACTGCGCCGCCCACCAGCCGGTCAGCGCCTGGCTCTGGTCGCGGCCGGTGAAGAAGGCGAGCTTCTTCGGGTCGGTGGCGCGGATGCGGCCGAGCCACTGGGTCGCCAGTTCCAGCGCCTCGTCCCACTCGATCTCCTGGAACTCGCCCGCGCCGCGCTCACCGACGCGCTTCAGCGGCTTCCTCAGGCGCGAAGGCGCGTACTGCGTCATGATCCCGGCGGAACCCTTGGCGCAGAGCACGCCCTTGTTCACCGGGTGGTCGCGGTTGCCCTCGATATAGCGGACGCGACCGTCCTTCAGGTGCACCTTGATACCGCAACGGCAGGCGCACATGTAGCACGTGGTCGTCGCGGTCTGGTCGCCGACCTGCGGCGACAAGTCGATCGCCTGTTCATCCGCGCGCGGCTGCGGCGCGGTCTGCGGCTCCGCGATGTAGCGGCGGTTTGACATGCTTCGCGCCGCAGCCCTCCCAGAACCCGCGATTCGATACGCGCCTTAGTATTCGGAAAATACCTCGCGGAAGATAGCGTAGATTTCATCGATGTCGCGCTTCTCGGCGACCAAGGCGGGCGCGCAGATGCCGGCATCGCCGGTGAACTTGATGTGCAGGCCGCGCTTGAACAGGCGCTTGGTGGCGTCGTAGCCGCGCACGCCCGGCCGTTCCCCCGGCGCCAGATCGATGCCGCAGAGCATGCCGTAGCCGCGGATGTCGGTGACCGCCTTGATTCCCTTGAGGTCGTACATGCGGTCCAGGAAATAGTCGGACATTTCCGCCGCGCGCTCGAACAGGCCCTCGCGCTCATAGATGTCGAGGGCCGCGATGCCCGCCGCGCAGGCCGCCGGATGGGCCGAGTACGTATAGCCGTGGAAGAATTCCACAGCGCCGTCGAGCGCCGCGCTGGTGATGGTGTGATAAATCTTGTCGCTGACCGCCACCGCGCCCATGGGCAAGGCACCGTTGGTCAGGGCCTTGGCCATGGTGATCATGTCCGGCATGACGTTGAAGCTCTGCGCGGCAAAGCCCTTGCCGGTGCGGCCGAATCCGGTGATGACCTCGTCGAACACCAGCAGGATACCGTGCCGGTCGCAGATCTGGCGCAGCCGCTCCAGATAGCCCTTGGGCGGCACCAGCACGCCGGTCGACCCGGCGATCGGCTCGACGAAGCAGGCTGCGATGGAGCGCGGACCGTAGAGGTCGACGAAACGCTGCAGATCGTCCGCCAGATCGGCGCCCTTCTCCGGCTGGCCGCGGGTGAAACGCGCCTCCGGCGACCAGGTGTGGCGCAGATGGGCGACGCCCGGCATCACCGCGCCGAACGCCTCGCGGTTGCGCACCATGCCGCTCAAGCTGACACCGCCGATATTGACGCCGTGATAGGCGCGCTCGCGGCTGACGAACTTGGTGCGCTGCCCCTCGCCCTTCGCCGTGTGATAAGCCATGGCGATCTTCAGCGCGGTGTCCACGGATTCGGAACCGGAGTTGCAGAAGAACACGTAATCCAGATCGCCCGGCGTGATCTTCGCCACCTTCTGCGCCAGCTCGAACGAGGCCGGATGGCCGGTATTGAAGTGCGGCGTGTAGTCGATCTCCGACATGGTCTGGGTGACTGCCTTCACGATCTCGTCCCGGCCGTGGCCGGCGGCGCAGCAGAACAGGCCGGACGAGGCGTCGATCAGCTTCTCGCCCGTGTGGTTCCAATAATTCATGCCCTTGGCCCGGACCATCAGGCGCGGATCGGCCTTGAAGTCGCGATTGGCGGTGAAGGGCATCCAGTGGTTTTCGAGGGTGTTGGCCGTGTATTGCATGGGTCCAGGTCCTGCGGAGCGAGGGATGGGCGTAAACTAAAGGCCGGGTCCCGAAACCAATAGGGTCAGAATTCGGCAATCGACCGGCTCAGGCAACCCAACGACCGGGCAAGGCATTGATATTCCAGACGAATTCCGAGGCTAAGCGGGGCTTTCGGCGGGCAGGGCGGCCGGTTCCGTTTCGGCCCGCTCCGCCAGCTTGGCGCGCTTCTGCGCCGCCTCGGCCCTGGCCTGTTCGCGGCGCTTCAGCACCTCGTAGATGATCGCCCCCAGGAGCGAGATGCTGATGATGATCACCGCCAGCGCCGACAAGGCCGGCGTGGTGCCCTGGCGCACTTGGCCGGCCAGTACCGTGACCAGGGTCTTGTCGGCCAGGATGGCGAAGGTCGTGGTGTTGTAATTCTCGAACGACGACAGGAAGCCGATGACGATGGCTGAGACGATGGCCGGCTTCAGGAACGGCAGCAGGATGTGCCAGAAGACCTGCGGATAGGAGGCGCCAAGGTCCAGGGCCGCCTCTTCCTGCGCCCGGTCGAAGCGGGTCAGGCGCGCCATGAAGATCAGCAGGCAATAGGCCGACACGAAGCTCGACTGGCCGAGGATCGCCAGGATGATGCCCTTGTAGAAGATCGCCTTGGTGATCTCGGTGACGCCCATGACGTCCTTCCAGAAGATCACCGTCGAGATGCCGATGAGGACGCCGGGGGTCAACAGCGGCGACACCGTGACCAGATAGAACAGGCCGCGGGCGCGGTGATAGATCTGGTTCATGATGATCGAGGCGGCGAGCCCCGCCGGCACCGATACCGCGATCACGCCGAGCCCGATGATGATCGAATTGGTCAGGCCTTCCATCATCGCCCGGTCGTTCCACAGCTTCACGAACCAGTCGAGGGTGAAGCTTTCGAACGGATAGGCCTGCGGATAAGCGGGCGTGTTGAAGGCCGTGATGCCCATGACGATGAGCGGCCCGAACAGGTAGGCGAAGAACAGGAAGATGTAGAAGCCGATCATCCCCCGCATGACGAGCTTCGAGCTCATTTTATCGTCTCCCCAAGCGAAACCTTGAAGAGACGCAGCATCAGCATCACCAGCGCGATGCAGGCGGCGAGCAGCAGGAAGGCATAAGCCGCGCCGCGCGCCCAGTTGAACGCCTGGAAGAAGAAATTGTAGATGACCGAAGTGAACCACAGGGTGCGTGGGCCGCCCAGGAATTGCGGCGCCGCCAGCGATCCGGCCGCCAGCATGAACACCATGGTGCATCCCGATGCGATGCCGGGCTTCGCATAGGGGATGACGATGTCCTTATGGATGCGCCACCACGGCGCGCCCAGGTCGCGCGCCGCCTCGATCTGGTTCTTGTCCAGGCTCTCGATCGCGTTATAGAGCGGGAAGATCATCACCAGCAGATAGGCGTAGGACAGGCCGACATAGAGGCCGACATTGGCGCCGAGGAAATCGATCGGCGCGTCGGTG